>CAZRMA010000064.1:0-12796 GCA_964600655.1 uncultured Ignavibacteriaceae bacterium | reverse complement strand
CAATATAGTTTCGTTAGATTTGGAAAATGGATGGTATAACGGTTGGGGAATATGGGTTGATCCAAAAACATTACAAAAGGACTTTAAATAAAATGAAAAAAGCAGATTTAAAAAGAATTGTTAGAGAAGAAATAGAATTTGTTTTGCGAGAATTTATTAAAAATGATAATGAATTAGAAATTTTAATAAATGCAGCAATTGATATAAATAAACAATTTTTCCAAAACCGTGGTACAATTGATGCATTAACTTATACTATGACAGTTCGTGAACCAGCAAACGAAGTTCTTAGTTCATTAAAAAGAAGAACCGAAGTAGTTAAAAGAGTAAAGGGATTTTCAGCATCTGTAGATGAAGCTACAGAATTTTATCAATTGCCAGATTTTAACGTTGCAATTTCATTTGATCCTTATGGATTGGCGAGAGCAACTGTAATCCAATTTTTAAGTTTTAAGGGCGAAAAGCCACAGCCAAATTGGAAATAATATAGTGGGTTCTGTAATAAATAGAAATGATGCAGTATTGGCAAGAGTAAATGGAAAAAATTATTATGTTAGATATAGTGATTTAACAAATCATGCAAATAATGAATTTCCTGCATATGAAGATCAGCAATTAAATAATATTGCAACTATTAATGGTAAAACTTTAATGATTGATAAAAGTGAAATAGAAAATCAATTGAAAAAAGATATTAAGATGCCAAGTAAAAGTCATTTGGCAGCAAAAACTGAAAATGTATTGGAGAAAAAAATGTCAAAGTCGTTAAAAAAGGAATATGTTAATCCACATCCACGCAATTCAATTGGATTAAATTCTCTTGAACAAAACAAAGTATTTTCATACAATAAATATTTTAGAGCACAAAATCCTACACAAAAAAATGTGGTGCAAGTTGGACGTACTGGAAAGATAAGTGTTCAAGTAAATCCAGATGTTGCATATGTGATATCTAAAAGTGAAAATCCTACTTTATTTTTTGCATATGGATTTGATACCAGCATAAAGGATGTTAAATTTATTAGAGATGAGAAGTTGGATACTACAGATACTAATTTAGATAGATTAATTAGAAGAATATTAGGAATAGAAGAACCGGAAATGGTAAAAATTGATAAAGTTCGTGATTATATTCATGAACAAATAAATAAATATATTTCTGAATATGCAGATGATTCATCTGCTACAGATGATGAAATGTTAGATTATATAAATTCCCATAGAGAAGCCACTGGACATTCTTTATTCGAGAAGGGTAAAATTTCAAGACAAGAAATGGAAAAACAAATAAAATTGATAGATAAGAATTCTCCTTATGGTAATGATCCATGGCATGGAGAAATTGATGAAATTAATCAAAAACTTCATCAATATATTCGTGAACAAGTAATAAAAAATCTTAGAGAGCAATATTCTAAAGTAAACCCAGAGTATTTCCCTTATGGAGATATAGAATCGGCAGGCGGTGGATTAAGAGAAGAAGATCAGCCAAGTGCAGAAGAATTGGAAGCAAAAAAGAAAGCTGCCGAAGAAAAAAAGAAAAAGGATGCATATAGAAGATTTTTTAGTCAGGCATTGGCAAAATTTGGAGTTAGTAGTGTACATTCAATACCAGATGAAAAGAAAAAAGAATTTTTTGATTATATAGATGCCAATTGGACATCTAAGCAAGAGGAAGCAGGTAAAAAAAAGATAACCAGTGAACATGTTGAAAGAATAACAGTAGATGGTAAAGTATACGATGCGAAGGTTTTTTATGATGATGAGTCGGCAAATGCATTTATAGAAAAATTTCCAGGTTGGGGAGTTATAAAGGTATTAGGTCAAAAAGGAAATATTAATTATAGAGTATATGTTGCAAAGAATGATGTTCCTGGCCGAGAAATTGAATTAGATGAAACCTCATCAACTGGTGGCGTAGCTGGATATATGACTCCTGTAGCATTTTCTGGTAAAAAAGGAATTAGTAAAAAACAAAAAGAAATTTCGAATCAATTAGGTTATCATTTAGTTGATCAGAATGAAGATTTGGGTGGAGATCCGGAAGATTTGAAGAAAAAACAGGAATCTTTAAATGAAGAAATTTTTAAACCTGGTGATATTGTTAAAGTTTCCGGAGGTTCTGGAGTTGCATCTGATAAGACAGCAGTTGTTGTAAATAGAAAAGAGATAAAAACTGGAAATAGAGGCGTTCCTTCTAATGTGGAAGGAGCATACAAGCCGGTTGATTGGAATAAAGAAGTTGCTATACGATATATTAAAGATAGAAGTGGAAATCCTATAACAGAACCTATATATGATACAATGTTTAAAAATAGGTTAATCAAAGTTAAAAGTGAATTACAAGAAGAAATAAAAACTGAATACTTTAAAGATAGTGAATTAACATCTGAACAAAAACTCGGATTAGCAATGAGACAAGTTAGAAATACATTACAAGAAGTTGAAAATCTTGTTCAAAAAACTGTTAAAATGAAGAATGAACAAAGTGTTGATAGTACTAAAGTTGGCAAAAGAACATATGGCGCATTAAAAAGAATAAATGAAAAAGTAGTTAAGTTGATGGTAGCATTACAGGAACTTAAATAAGGAGATTTTAAAATGAGTAAATCTAAAAGTTTAAATTGGGGCAAATGGAAAGAATTTAGATATGGTCTAATGACAGAAAATTATGATGATGCTCCTGGTTCTCCAGAAGATGATCCTAATGCATCCACATATCAACTAACAGATGGTAGAACTTTAGTTGTTTCGACCCAAGATTATCCTGGAATGGCAGGCGAACCAATGACAATTGTAGATTTATCAATTGATGGAAAAACAGTAAGGTTTCAAGAAATTAAAAATTTGTTGAATACAAAAGATGCGAATGAATTAAATAATTTTATAGAAGACATCTCTGATGATAATGCAGAAAATGCAGATAGGTGGGTCAGATAATTATTTTAGGAGAATATAGATGAAGAAATTTTTTGATATTAGAAAGTGGAGAGGTAACAATTCATATTTAATAAATGAATGCAATTGTTCTGACGAGAAATTGCCGGTAGAAGAAGAAAAATATAAACACGAAGGCGATTTTATTAGTACCAGAGATATATATGATTATATTCAGGATAAAGGATTATTTAATAAGGATTTTAAAGTACAAATAGATACTGGTGGACAAATAGAACATCCTGTTACAATATCTGGGTTTAGAATTGAAAATGGTAAATTTATAATAGAAACAACATAATATGAAAAAAGCAGAATTAAAAAAAATAATAAAAGAAGAAATTAAATCTGTATTGAATGAAATGAGTATTCAAGAAATTAAAGGTAGAATTTTTGATGTTTTAAATTTGCCAGAAACTCAGCAATATAAGGTTGATGATTTTACGTATGAAAATATACCATTAAGTATTTTTGAACAGAATGGAGTAATGCCATTCCAACTAAAACAATACGAGAAGTCAAATGATATAATAACCTTTGATTTGGGAATTAATATAAATCCAATAAAAAGGAATGTCGATGTATTTTTACAAAAACAAGGAATTTTTAGTTAAATATAGTTACTGAGAATTAAAAAATAGAAAAATATCACAATTTAAAAAGATTGTGAAAGAAGAATATAATAATAGGAGAAAAGTAATGCCAGCTAAATCGGTTGTCCAACAACAAGCTGCAGGAGCAGCACTTGCAGCAAAAAGAGGCGAGACAAGTCCCGCTTCTCTTAAAGGTGCTTCTAAAGAGATGTATGATTCGATGTCAGCAAATGAATTAGAAAAATTTGCATCTACTTCGCATGAACACCTACCTCAAAGAAAAGAGGAAATGATACGTGAGTATATTAAAAATTATATCAAAGAATGCATGGATTCTAATACAGCAGAATCCGAGGAAGGAGAATTATACGAAACGGATAAATGGATTCAAAAAGCTATAAATCCAGATGATAAGGGAGATTGTACTCCTATGTCAAAACCATCATGTACACCACATAAAAAAGCATTAGCAAGAAGATTTAAGTCAGGTGAATTTGGTGAAAATGTTTCTAAATTGAATTCATATATTCGTGAAGCATTGGATGAAATGATCAATGAAAAATGGGACACTTCAAATGCAGTAAATCCAGGAAAAGTAGGAATGTTCAAAGGGCGCTCTGAAGAATCTCTTAGAAAAGAATTAGAAAATTTAAAGAAAACCGGTCCTCACAAAAAAGGCTCAGCAGCATATACTAAAGAAAAAGAACTTATATTTGCATTGAGAGCAAAACATGGATTTGGTCCTGCAGAAGGAGTTGAAAAACTTCGTGGATATATTCAAGAAGCAATCGATGAAGTATTAACAGAGAAAAAATGGATTCAAAAAGCTATAAATCCAGATGATAAGGGAGATTGTACTCCTATGTCAAAACCATCATGTACTCCACATAAAAAAGCATTGGCAAGAAGATTTAAATCTCATGAATTAAAAGAAGTTGGAACGATGGATGAAGCGGCGTTTTCAAGACAACATTATACAGCAATTGCTAATATAATTAAAAATGCAAGATCGAAAGAGGAAATTGCATCAGAATTGGCAGATTTATTTGATAGTGATAATCCTAATTTTTTAAGAGATAAATTTTTAAGTGTAGCAGGAATTCATGAAAATCCAGATGCAACTCATTAATAGGAGTTGTAATTGATAAAACTTAAAGAATATATTAACAAATTTAAAAAGGGAATGAGAATTAAATCCCGCAAAACTGGTGATAAGGGTACAGTTACTTTTGTATACCCAGATGAAATTGGTGTTGTATGGGATGATTATAAAAATTCTATAAAGGGTTCACGTTCTAAGACTGTTAGTATGAGATATAGTTTAGATAAAGCTAATGAATTATTTTCTGCGGATTTAGACGAGTGGTCTGATAATATAATTACTCCACTTGGTCAGAATGTAATGGGTACAGTTGGAGACGCATCGTTTTTTGGACCAGATGCAAAGATGAAAGGCGGTAAAAAACGATCTGTTTATAAAGTGCCAGATAGTTCAATTCATAGTGACAGTGGTAGCAAAAATATGCCACCAGATTTTAGTGATGAATTAGAACAACCAGATGATGATAGTAAGGCATATCCAATTGCATGGGATACTGAGTATATACCTGATAGTTCTATACACAGTAAAAAAACACGAGATCAGCAGGACGAAACAGTTGATTATCCTGGAAGTCAAACAGCAATAGGAAGTGTTGGAGATGGATCTTTTATAGGTAAGAGTGGGCAGTTTCAAGGAAACTCGAAGATGCCGATTTTTAAAACTCCAAAATCTTCGATACATTATAAGAAGAAACAATTTGGAAGAGCTTTTGACGATGATTTTTATAATGATGATAATTGGGAAACAGATGAAGAACAACCATATCCAGGATTTAGAAGTGTACCAAAATCATCGATACATAAAACCGATTATGATATGCAACTTGGCATAAAGCCAAATGGACCAGAGGGTGATAATTATGAAGATGATGGTGGTAAACAGAGAGTAAAAGAATTTGGAGGACTTGGAATACCGATGTCTGCTGATGGTGTTATTGATGGCGGACCAAGAAGTATGGATCCTGTTGCAAAGAAGAAGAAATATAAATTTAGTAAACCTATAAATGAAAGATTTTTTAATAAAAAAGAATTAAGAGAATTATCGAATAAAGTATTGAGAAAAAGATTTTCTAATTTAAGTGAAGAAGAAATTGAAAAACGAAAAGATGAATTGTTTGATATTATGATGCATGAATTATATGAAAAACAAGAAAAAGAATTCAAGAAAATGCAACTTGAAACGGATGGATCTGGAACAGATTATGAATTTCAAGTAATACCTAAAAATTCTGTACATTATCGTGAAAATGATAGAGTACAAGGAGAACCAATGATGAAATTTGAAAAACCTACTTTAAAATCAGGATTTACTCCTAAACATTTAAAGAATCTAAAAACAGAAGGAGATTGGAAAAGCAATTTAACAAAAGCTGTTATGGATTTAACAGATGAAGCACAGCCTGAAGAACCTCGATATCCTGTTCCCAAAGAACCAATGGGAGATACGCCAGAATTTCCATTTACTGGAGATAGAGAAGGAACTACAATTTATCCTATACCTGATACGGGAATGGTTGCGATAAAGAAAGAAGATGGTTGGGAATTTGGAAATACTCCTAAATTGCCACCGGCAGCAGAAGCAGATGCAGAAGAGTTTCAAAAAGTTGACGGAGGAGATTTTGCGGGAACTATAAGTAATCCGCAGATTGGTTCTGATGAAGAAGAAATTGATATCTCATGTGATCAGAAACCATTAATAAAGAAAATGTTAATGGTAATGCAAAATGAACAAAAAAATTTACAAGAAGGTATTTCATTAAAGGGAATATATGAAGGTAAAGTTGTTAAATTGAATACAATTTTTGAAGGGGATCATAGAAGATTTAAAGCATTTGTTAAAACAAATGAAGGTAAGATAGTTAAAATTCATTTTGGGCCGCATCTGAACGAATCTTGTACTGGAATATAATAAAATGAAACTTAAAAATGTAATAGAAGATACAGACAAATTAAAGAAATTTGACGAATATATTGATAACTTAGATTTTTCCGAATCAAAATTTTATAAAAATAGTATACATTTTGGTATATATGATAAAGATAATATTTATATAGAGTGTGAAGAAGGTACCGATGAAACACGAATTAAAAGTGTTATAAAAGAATTTACAAATAAATATTGGAAGAATTTTGAATCCGGAATAGAATTTCATAAATATGATGGTAATTATTTTATTGAAATACGACCAAAAAAGAATGAAAATACCGTTTGGGAATTTATAATAGAGTCATTAGATGATATGATGTATGTCAAATTTAATACTAATTTCATTAGAAATCTGTAAGAAAAGCCCAATTTTTCTATATTTATTTAAATAGAATGGAGATAAAAATGGATAATAGACAATTATTAATAGACGTTTTAACTTTTAATGTTAATCCTACAGAAATTAGGGAATCTATTAATAACAACGGAAAAGTATTGGTAAGTGGCGTTATACAGAGAGCAAATGCGCTTAATCAAAATAAAAGAATATATCCTAAGCCTATTTTGATGAGAGAAGTTGTAAAATATATGCAACTTGTAAATGAAAGAAGATCACTTGGTGAGTTAGATCACCCAGAAAGTTCAGTAATAAATTTAGCAAATGTATCTCATTTAATAACAGAATTGTCTTGGCAAGGAGATGATTTAATTGGTGTTGTTGAAGTATTGCCAACTCCAGCTGGAAATATACTAAAAGCATTATTTGCGGCGGGAGTAAAAGTTGGTATTAGTTCGAGAGGGTTAGGTTCTGTTCGTGAAATGGGAAATGGTTCAGTAGAAGTACAAGAAGATTTTGAAATTCTTTGTTGGGATATGGTATCAAATCCATCGACACAAGGAAGTTTTATGGAACCAGTTGCTATGATGAATGAGAGTGTAAATAAGACATTAATTTCTGGAAATAGATATGTTTCTGGAAAAGATTTTAATAAAATTAATGAAATTATATTAGAAATATTTTCAAATCTTGATTTTGAATGTGGCGATAAATGTGGATTGCCACCTATTAGAAGAAAAAAATAATGAAAAAAAATGAATTGAAAAAAATAATATTTGAAGAAATTGATTCGTATAATAAATTAAGAAAATTTAGAAAATTAATTCCAGATTTTAATGAATTTTTAGATTTTGTAGATACTCATATAACGGATAATAATATTAAAATTGAATTGAAAAATTCCATACACATTTTTTTAGAAGTAGTTGATAGAATAAATTCTGAATTGAGTAGAACGCACAATGAAGAAAATGAATTGATGGAAATAATAAAGGAAGAAATAAAAGAATATCTTTCTGATACTTCCGATACTAAATTAACAAGTTTAGTTTCTAATTATTCAGAATATAAAAAAGGAATGGATGAAATTGAACGGGCATTCAATGAATGGTCCAAAAGCCCTGATGTAACACATGAAATGATAAGAGAAGCTAAAAGACAATTAATTAAAGATATTGCAAGTGAAATTAGATGGTGGTAATATGAAACAAATAATAACAGATAAAGAAATTGGTGATATGATAGATGAAATTATGAAGGATTTTCCTTTAGAAACATTGCTTGAGGCACCGGTAGATATTCCTAATAGAAAATTTTCTCCGCAGCCCCAAAAACATGTATCAAGACCAGTTGTTAAAAAATATGCCAAACGCCCTGTAAATCGAACTGTCACGCAACCAGTTCAAAATCCTCCAACGAGACTTTCGAGGGATGTTAAACAAAAACCTGTTGTTAAACCAAAACCAACAAGTCAAACTATTCCTGGTCCAAATGATAAAGAGCCTATAGAAAATCCAAATGCATATAGTCCAGAGCAGGCAAAAGAAAAACAAAAAATGACCAAAACTCAGTATCAGATATTTAATATAAAAATGAGACTTGGTAAATTGGGATTGAATGATACTGTAAGACGATTTGTACAGTCGATACATGATTTTGATATAAATGTAACAAAAAATTCAACAGATGATAATGATATAAAAAGTTATCTTTCACCAGCACAAGGAAATCTTGTTGCATTGATGGGAGCATTAGAATCGTTGAAAGCTGAATTTGCCGAACTTGAAAAATTAGTAAATAAGGAATAATTAAATGCCAAAAGCAAAAAATATTTTAGATAAACGAAAAGAAGAAATTTCATTAAAAACACTACGAATGCCATCTGCTATGGCAGGAGTAATGGGTCAATCAAAAGATGAGGCCAAAAAAATATTAAAAGGATTAGGTTATTCTGATGAAGAAATAAAAAAACTTTCTGAACGTAAAAATAAGGAAACTACAATGGAAGACAAAAAATTAAGAGAATTCATACGAGCTAAAGTAATTGAATTCTTAACTGAGCAAAAAATTCTAATAGAGGCTGATTCCAAAAAAACTGGTAAAATTAAAAGCAGTCCAACAAGTGGAATGGAAACATTAAAAGTTGGTGATACTCATACTGAAAAAAATAAAGGAGAGAAACCTAATTTTAAAGTATCTGACATTGGTCCAAATGAAAAGACATTTTTAACAGGCACCGAGCCTGAACCAGTAGGAAATGAGACTAAAGAAGTCGAAGATAAAACTGATGAAGCTTTATTAAAAGGAAAATATCCTGGAAGTACAGCAGATAATTTCAAAGGCGAATGTATGGGAGTTGATTTGGAAGTAAAAGGAAGTTCATATGCAGAAATTAATAGTCTTTATTTAATTGCACAAATTAGAAAAGCTCTTGAAGGTAGAGGTGAATTTGTTAAAAAAGTTACCATTGAAATGGGTAAACCAGATGAACTTACAGAATCTGCCGATGTTAAAAAATTAAGATCAAAAATCAGAAATATTATTAAAGAAGAATTGAAAAAAAAGTTTTAACAAATAAAAAAAGAGTCAAATAAAATGGCAGATGAAAAAAAGAAGACATTGGTATTTCCACCAATCTTGGTTATAAAGAGACGTGAATTTGAAAAGGTTTTTAAGGAAATATTGAAAGTATTATTGTCAGAAAAAAAGATAACTCCTGATAATATTAACAGTATAAATAGAGAATTGGCAAAATGGCTAATTACAGGAATGCAGAATGTAGATTTCGATAATGATAGACAAAATCAGACTGCATTAGATGATTTAGTGAATGATTTATGGACTTATTTTTATAGAGATTTAAATATGAAAGTAAGAAAACATAGAACAAAATTTAGAAGAAAAACATTCTAAGGAGATAAAAATGAAATTGAAATTAAAAGATGCTATAAAGGAATCTTGGTTAAGTGAAAAAGAAAGAACCGATACTCCAAGTCTTAATACAGAGCAGAAATCAGAAATTTTAAATAAGATTGCTGAGTATAATAAATATGCAAAAGCTATTTATAATGAAAACGATCTTATACAAATAGCAAATGAATTGTCTGAAATGGCTGAAAACGCTGAAATACTTACTATTTCTGAGACTGGTGATCAGTTTGACAAAATCACAGTAACAAGAAATATGAAAGAGTTGAAAAATTTATCTTCTCAATTTGCAAAATCAGCAACTGAAGCACAGGCATTCAAACAAAGATTAACTGGTCTTTATGAAGATATGGGTGTTATATTGAATAGATATTTTGATATACAAGAATTGGCAGAAGAACGTCAAGTAAATGAAGACGCTTCTAACAATGATGTTATCAAAGCAGTTAAAAAACAAGGCGATAGTGAAAATGATACCTTATCAAAAGCACTTGTAGCATTAGGGGCAACTCCTGAAAAATTAAATAAAGCTGGTAGTAAAACAAATGCAACTAATGTAATTAAAAATAAATTAAAAAATCATAGAATTTGATCGAAAATAAAAAGAATCTAATAAAATATAAAAGTCGGAGGTTTTATGGGACATAAGGGTAATGGCATCTATGTAGATATTAAAGATGGAAATTTAGAAAAAGCTCTTAAAAAATTTAAGAAAAAAATTAAAATAACTAATTTAATGCTGGAAGTTTTTGATAGGGAATCGTTTACAAAACCCTCCGTAATTAAAAGAGAGAAAAAAAGAAAAGCTATAACCAGAAATAAATATAAAGTAGAAGAATTCAAAAAACTTGAAAATTCATGAATAATAATAAAAATGAAAATAAATTTGATGATATTATTACTAAATTAATTTCTGAACTTAGCAAATTAAAAGATATTAATAATAACGAATTGCCGATTCCACATGATATCGATGAGGATATTGAAGTTAATGCTGCAGAAGGTACACCTATTAAAATTGATAGTAGAGTATATTATAAAACGATATACGCAGAAGTATTCAATTTAAAAAAAGATACCGAATCATTAATACAGGTATATTTAGATGATGTTAAACCGACATTAAAATCGGTAGATGATAATGTTAAGGCATTATCTGAAAAACTTGTACGTATTACAAACGATGTTGAAAATTTAAAAAAGAATAGACCTAAAAAATTCAAAGAATGGTTAGCAGAAAAAGGAACTATTGCTGAAAATTTTGGCAAAGTAGCTAAATTCGTTTTTTATATAATATTATTTATATGGTTAATTTCAGTAGGAATACCTAATACGGTAGTTTTAATTGGAAAAATAATAAGTCATCTTTAGGAAAATAAAATGATTACGATATTTGTAATAATTGGTGTAATATTTTTATTGTTGCTTTTATTAATTTTTGTAATTCATAGAAAATTAAAAAAACAGACGCCTACTCCTATAATAAAGAAACATCCTTTATTAGAAAGAATGGAAACAATGGTCGAAGAAAGCTCCGATGATAAGATGTGGTCTGCAACGAGAGTAGCATATGTTTTTACAATGTTAGTATCTAACAGTATCAGAGGGGGAGCACTTGTATTTTTGGTACTATATAATCATGAATTTCCTGTTATACCACAAGGAGTTATTTTTATATATGCAATTTCAAATGGAGTATCGAGTGTAGCCAAAGTATGGCAAAAAAGAGAAGAAAGATTTTCACAAAGTATTAGTAATTTGGGGTCAAACGATACGGATACGTCAGATACACCAGACAATAAAATTTAAGGAGTGGTTATGGAAATAAAATTTAGAACATTAGCAATTATAAGTGTATTAGTTATTTTTTTAATGGGCGGTCTTTTTTGGTATAATACATATCTTAAAAAAGTTATAACTCAAAGAGAAAATACAATTAAAGTCAAATCGCAAAATGAGGCCGCTTTAAAAGATTCTATTAAAATGAAAGCGGATTCTCTACAAAATTTTTCAATTTCTGTTAAAAATTTACAACGAGATAATGATAATTATAAAACCGAATATTCTTTATTGAAAAATAAGTATACAATACTCATTGATTCTGTTAAAATTTTAAATGCAAATGCTAATGTAGATACTTCAGGAAATACAATTGTTATTAATTTTGAAGGTAAACAAGGCAAAGTTTCATATAAAGGACATACAACATATTTCAAATTGACTGGAAAAGGAACATATACGATAAATATTGGAGTGGATCCATCTAAAATTAATAGTGTTGTATATTTTGATAAATCTGATAGTTTGATCAAAAATAGAATTTATGCCGATGGTAGTCTAATATCAGATGCAAGTACTACTATTGATTCATCTTTATATATTTTATATCGTAATAATAATATTGAACAACCAAATGAACAGGGATTTTTTGATAGATTGCATTTGACTGTAGATGCGCATCAAGTTTTAAGAAAAGATGCATTAGTTTTTGTTCCATATCAATTTTCATTGAATCTTGGAACCGAATATCAATTTAATAAATATAGAGTATATGGTTCATTTGATATAATAAATTCAGAAGTTAGAGCAGGAATAACATATCATCCATCTATAGCAGATTTGTGGAAAGCAATTTTTTAATATAAATAAAAAAATGACGAAAAAAATTTAGAAAAAAATTTAAAATTTTCGTTCTTTTTACGCACTTTACCACATTTATATATATGTATATAGTATATAATATACATTACCAACCGAATGTAATGTCAAAAACATTAAGACACATCATTGAACTTCATAATAAGTTTAATTCCAAAAAAATATTTTTAGGAGAATCCATAATGGGAAAATCGAATCTATTGAAAGAAGCGATTGCAGATGCTAAAGCGGTTCGTGAAACAGCATTAGCTAACGCAAAGATGAGAATGGAAGAAGCATTCACACCTCGCTTACAATCAATGATTTCTACCAAAC
>CAZRMA010000063.1:6898-12804 GCA_964600655.1 uncultured Ignavibacteriaceae bacterium | reverse complement strand
GAGATTGTTAGAGAAGCAAAGAAAAGAGGTGTTAAGGTAACCGCAGAAGCAACTCCGCATCATTTTTCTCTGACGGATGATTCATTAAAAACATATGATACAAATATGAAAATGAATCCGCCTTTACGCACTTCGGAAGATGTTAAAGAAGTTATTAAAGGTTTAAAAGATGGAACATTGGATTGTATTGCCAGCGACCACGCTCCACATTCGCCTGAAGAAAAAGAAGCAGAATTTGAATACGCTCCAAATGGAATTTTAGGATTGGAGACAATGGTTGGATTAACTTTATCAGAACTCTATCATAAAAAAGTATTAACACTTGAACAAATAATTGAAAAGCTTTCTATTAACCCAAGAAAAGTATTAAACATTCCCATTCCAAAATTTGAAGATGGCGAAGAAGCTAATTTTACAATTTTGGATCCAGATGAAGTATGGACAGTTGATGTTTCAAAGTTCAAAAGTAAATCACGAAATTCTCCGTTCGATAAAAAACTTCTTACCGGAAAATCAGTGGGGGTTATAAATAAAGGGAAAATGTATTTTGATGGAGTGTTTAGTAGTATGTAAATCATCTTTTAAATGAGATAAATATATTTCCCAAAAGTTAAAAAAAGCTGCAAATCAAATGAGGAGTTTTCCAATAACTTAAGGAGAACTTCCAATGGCTTAAATTGAATTGCCAATCACTCAAAGAGAATTTCCAGAGACTTAAATAAAGTTTCCAATCGCTTAAAGATACTTTCCAATGAATTAAATATTAGTTTTTTTGCTTATTCCTAATGATAGTGTAGAGAATTTGTACCGCTTAACATAATATAGTTTAATAATAAGTGGGGAAGTGCAGAAATATATCAGCACAATAATAAAATGATTTTTTTCTTTTATAAAGTTAAGATTGCATATGTTTTTTAATTGCGCGAATGAACATTGATTTTAAGATTAAAAAATGAGAGATAGCAAACTTTTAAAAAATAATTGTTAATAATATGAACAAGATAACAATGTTGGGGGTGAAAATTTTCACATAACAAAAATTTAATTTGCTGTTCGAAATAATTAATCTTAGATTAACTAAAATTTTTCGGGGAGTTAGGGTGAAATGATAAATTGCTTTTCTAAAATAGTCCTTCTTTTAATCTGTCTCATATTTATATCGACAACAATAATTAAAGCCCAGGACAGCCTATACCTTGTAGGTACAATAACCGGAGAATCTACACAAAAGAATATTACTTATGTTAAAGGAATTGGTGATACAAACGGAGATGGATATGAAAATTTTATTATTTCTTATAGTAATTAGTTGCACTATTGTTTATCCGCAGTGGAAAGAAGAGATAAAAGCGATTCCTGAATATATTAATACGGTTGATAGTATATACAACAAGACAATCAAAAGTGGAGTTAAAGCTGATCCTAAGACTTTGATAAAAGACATGGATATAAATGAATTAAAGCATATTGCTAAACTAATGTTTAAAGCCTCAGATTTAAATCATATTGCTTTATTGGATACTATTTCTAAGAGAACAAACAGAAATGAATTGAAAAGTAATTCATTTAAAATAAAAAGAGTTGATTACAATTATATATCTGGAAATCTTCAAAATGAAATGAAAGAAAGAATATCACCATTAATATATGCATTAGCCACAATACCATATTTTCTTTTGATAGAAGTACATGATGTAAAAAGTGTAATCCCAAAAGAAGAAGACGTTCTTCACTCTCCAACAACTGTGATTGATGCAAAAATAGCAGAAGTTTATAAAGGAAAATGTAGATTTAAGAAGGGTGATGTTGTTCAATTTTATTACTATAATTTTTGGCAGAAAGAAAATCATTCCTTTGATAAAGGAAAGACATATTTCATTCCTATTGAGCCTAGAGGGACAGAGCCAATCACTGAATCAAGCCCATTAGCATTAGTGCCATATTTAGATAATGCTACAGGGTATTACCCCATCGTTAATGGATATTTATTAGACAAGTATAATCAGTTTGGCTTTGGCAAGAAGATACTATTAGAAGATTTTAATAAAAAATTCATAAATAAAATTGAAGAGATGGCGACATGGTAACAAAACAATATATAAAAAAATTGTGTTACTTTTTTTTCTTTTTTTCTTTTTTGCCTTTTAATTTTATAGAACCTCATAATGAATTTTACAAAATGGATGGTGGCTCATTATCTGAAGTTAAGGTACCTGATGATTGCACTATTTCAGAAATAGTAACTTGGAATTCATCAGTCGCAAGTTCCATTCCGGTGTATTATAAAAATTGGACAACTTCAAATTTACCATCGGGTTTAAACTTAGCAACAACAAAGGACCAAATAAATGAAGCTATGTCAATTTGGAATACTAGTAGTGGGCAAACTTTTGGTTTTACAGAAACAAATCAAATAACAAGTGTTAATATTTCTTGGTCTAATAATACTTTCTCATTTCCTCATCCAGCAACAGACGGTGGAATAACTGCCCATGCAGTTGAGTATAATGGAAGTGATGCAAAAGCAGAATTCGTAGCTTATACACAATTCCCTTTAAATCAAGGAATAAGCTATTCAGAAATTTTATTTAATAGATCTGCAACTCTTATTTTTAGTTGGACAAATGATGTTCAGAATGTTTATTTTAATTCAATTTGTTTTAAGGAGGTAGCTCTTCATGAATTGGGGCATTTAATTGGTTTGGCACATTGTACAATTTCTGGAACCGTTATGTACCCAGAACAAATGACAGGAACGGATTTTTATTCTCTTACTCAAGATGATTTGACTGGTTTAGGGCAATTGAATTTAGTAACAGATGTCTGTGAAACATGTCCACCAGAAATTCCGGATAATTTTACGGCAACAATAGTTGGGCAAGATGTTGTATTAACATGGGACCCATATGATTATTATGTTATTGGTTTTAAAATTTATAAAAATGGTGAATATATTACATTACCTAATAATCAAACATCATATACTTATACAAATGGAGTAAATTCACTTCCTGCAGAATTTAAGTTAGGAGGTTACAATATTCATGGAGAATCTATAACAAGCCCTATAAATATTTCAATTAGCCCTTCTAGTATAAACTCTACAACTTATTGGACTGGAGTTATATTTGTTAATTCAAATGTTACTGTATCCTCAACTGCTAATTTAATAATAGGTGCAAATACGAAAGTAATTTTTAATTCAGGTAATAACTTTAATTTGACTGTAAACGGTCTTTTAGGGGCAAATGGTACTGGTCTTGGACATGTTTTATTTACTTCAAATTCAGCAAATCCTTCATTCGGCAATTGGGGTTCATTAATATTTAATGGAATTAGTAGCTCTTACTCATATATTGATTATACAGACATTAAATATGGTGCTGAAATACAATGTTTAAATAATGCAAATGTTACAATTAGCAATTCACTTATCGATCATTGCACACAGGGAATTTACCTTAATGGAGCGGCACCTCAAATAATTGCAGACAGAATAATGAACCCTTTTGGAAATGGGGTTTATGGAAGCGCAAATGGTCTATCTCCATTAATTAAAAATTGTGTAATTAAAAAAACAGATAATAATAAGTTCAATTATGAGGGCATATATTTAACTAATTATACAAATCCATATATGACAGGAAATGATATACAAGGCTTTGATTATGGAATTTATTATGGAGGAGGAGGATCCGGGAATTGCACAGAAGTTGGAGGAATAACCACACCAACTAGGAACAATAGGTTAAAAGGAAATCATATAGGATTATGTGTTTCTTATGGAGGTTATTTAGTCGCAGGTATGCCGGCAGGGACTCCACCTATTGGCAGCAATAATAGCATATCTGGAAATTCAAGTTATGATGCAAGAGCCTATCAAAATGGAAATATTTGGGCATGTTATAATTGGTGGGGAACGGATGGAAGACAATTTGATATTTATTCCGGCGGACAGATAAATACATATGATTTATTACTGACCAACGATCCTTGGTATGGATATAGTGCCCCAGTTGTAAATACTGAGAATATGAAAGAAGAAAATGCTTCACTTACAAAATCAACATCTAATCAAGGTAGTCCGGATTTAGCTGATATTATCAAAGGATTAACACTTGAAAAGGATGGGAAAATTGATGAAGCAATCAGTCATTATAAAGAAATGATTGACAAAGATTCCTACTCTAATTATGCACTGTCTTCTTTAGCACGTATTAAGAACAGCTATTCCAAAGAAGATTTGTTCAATTATTTTAGTGATTTATCTGTTAATACCAACAAAACGGAAACAAACCCTGCTGTATTAAAATTATTAGCGGGGATGTATTTGCAAAAAGACAGATATGATGATGCAGTGAAAAATTATGATAAAGTAATAAAAGAATATGGTAACAGCTATGAAGGTATTGGTGCAAAGTTTGATAAATTCTTTGCCGCATTACATAACAAGAAAGATAAAACAGCCGCAGCAAAATTATTATCTGTGATTGAAACATTAAAAATTACCGATGATGAACTGTTGATGCGAAAAGAAGTAGCTGAGTTTCAGCTTTATGGAACTTTGAACGACGAAAGTAAATCTAATGATCAATCAATATCCTTAAATAAATCAGTTAACAACTCTCAAATCCCGAAAGAATATGGCTTGCTTGGCAACTACCCAAATCCTTTCAACCCAACTACAACTATATCATATAATCTTCCAAGGATGTCAGATGTTGAATTAAAGATATATGATATACTTGGACATGAAGTAAAATCTTTCTTCATCTCTTCTCAATCTGCCGGTACACAAAATATTGTTTGGAATGGAACAAACAATGTTAATGAGCAGGTATCGAGCGGTATATATTTATACAGGTTCAGAGCTATTTCCAGAGAAGGAAAGAATGAAGTGTTTGAGAAATCAGCTAAGCTAATTATGCTGAAATAGACCCCCACACCAAACCTCTCGCCAAAGGGGCGAGGAAAAGGACTGCAAGAATTATTATTTAATTAAAACGGGATATTTATTGGATCCTGTTTTTATTTTTAATCAAAAAAATAAGTCTCTTTACAGAATTTTTAGATTGTAGATTAATGTAAAACGAAGAATTACCTTACCAATTAATTAAACGAAGGTGTACAATATAAAGTACACCTTTTTGTTTGATTATAGTTAATATTCAAATAAAATCAAGTTTTTCCACTGGCACCCATTTTGGCTCTTTATATCGAAAAACGTTGGAGTTCAAAATGAAAAAAATAACATTAACAATAACAGCTTTACTATTAATTATCAGCTTTTCAGCTTGTCACATAAATGATCCGAATTATTATATTGATGATACGCCGCCTGCACCGCCATCAGGAATTTATGTATTAAATGGCGATAACATAGTTGATCTCTCATGGAATCCTAACAGAGAAAATGATGTTGCCGGTTATAATGTTTATTATGCATATACATATAATGGTAAATATACATTGATTGGCTCAACATCCAGCAATTATTTTACTGATGACGGTGCAAATAACGGAACAACTTATTATTATGGCGTAGCTGCTTATGACTATAATGGCAATGAAAGTGATTTAAGTTATGATGTAGCTTATGCAACTCCTCGTCCCGAAGGTTATAATCAGTCAATTTTTGATTATATAAATTTTCCTGATAATGCCGGATACTCATTCACAACTTATAGTACAGTTCCCTATGATGATCAATCAACTGATTTCTTCTTTGAAAATTATAATGGAACTTTCTATCTGGATGTTTATAAGGATTCTGATATACAGGATATGGGAGTTACTAATGATATTTATGATATTCCATACGCTCCGGAAAATGGCTGGTCTTCAACTAAAGACGTATTTGCCAAAGTTGGGCACACATATGTTATTTGGACTTGGGATAATCATTA
>CAZRMA010000063.1:0-6798 GCA_964600655.1 uncultured Ignavibacteriaceae bacterium | reverse complement strand
CAATTATTTGCTCAGCAGCAGAATTATCTAAATCGGACTTACGCTAAAGACCAGATACCGGCAGTACAGAATGTTTTTACACAAATAGAAAACGCAATTTCTTCCGGCAATGTTTCTGCACTTTCACGCTATTTTAGTCAGCACACATATTTTAGCCTCTCAAACGGTGTCAGTGGATATTTTAGCACTAACCAGGCCCACTATATTTTGGAAGATTATTTTAAAATTTACCAGGTTATCTCATTTAGATTTAATAACATTCAGGCTGCTGAGGATAAACCATACGGTATTGGTGTCTATAATTTCGAATTTAAAGGTAAGCGGGATAATTCGAAGGTTTACATTTCACTTAAGAATAAAAACAACAATTGGAAAATTACTCAAATCACAATTAATTAATGTTTAAGGATACTCTCCATAAATTTAAAGGCGATAGAAAATATTTTACTATCGTCTTTTTTATTTTATTGCTGATTTTTATTTCCGGAATTATTACTCCCTTATTAATCCAGCAAGAGCGAAATAACTGGCAAGAATATCTATCAAAGAAAATTTCTTCAATTGAATCATCTGTTAACTTACTATTTAAAAATAAAGAAAATAAAGCCCTAAATACCGCTCAAGATCTAAAAACCAAACTCTTGCACACATTAAAACCGGGTGTTAATTCTTACGGAGAATTAATTACACTAGTAAATGAAGACAGCTATAAAAATTATTCTATTGAAGTATTTGCTCCGAATGGGAAACTCATTGCATGGAATGAACAAGTTGCAATTCCACAGGATGATATTTTCCCTTTGGAACGTCCGATGGGTGAAACATATTTTTATCGAAATAAACTGATTACTTATTTGTCGGTAGTAGATACTTTATTAATTGAAAACGATCAATTTTTTTATGCAGTTAGCCTTCCAATCGAAAAACATTTTGAACTGCAAAATCCATACTTCAATGAACTAAGTTTTTCAGAAGAACTTTCTGAAAAATATTTAACACAGTTTAAAATTGACTATAATCCATTTACGGTGAAATCCAAAGACGGCAGAGTCTATTCATTTGAGATCCTAAATAATGAAAACAATAAAATTGGTATGGTAAATTTTTTCAAACCATCTCTTGAAGTTTCAATAGGCGATTTGAGGGAAAATACAAATACCATCCAATCCATTATGGTGATTGTAGCTTTTATTTTTTTAGGGTTAGGATTCAGATATGATTATAAAAAGTTCAAAAGCCGTTTGCTTAAACTTTCGTTTATAGTAATCTATTTTTCATTATTCAGAGCTGTATTATTTTTTGTAGAATTTCCTTCTAATATAATTGGGGGCAGCTTATCTGATCCGGCATACTTCTCTTCAGCATTCGGCGGAGGAATTGTTAAATCACCGATTGAATTTTTTATAACAGCAATATTTTTACTGATTATTGCAGTTAATGCCTATAGATTAGTAGGCGATTATATTACAACTGAACATGTCAAAGCAAAAAATATATTTTTATATGTTTTTATTGTAGCTGTAGTATCCTTCCTTTACTTTCTGACATTACGTGGATTGAGCGCGTCAATTAAAAGTGTAATCTTTGATTCGACTTTAAGATATTTTAAAGATCCAAGATTGCTGCCTAACTTGCCTGGAATGTTGATGGATTTAAATATTTTAATCCTCAGCACAGGAGTTTTGGTTTTCCAATTATGTTTTCTTCTAATCCTTTTATCTCTTTCTCCTAATAAGGAAGGAAAAGCGTTTCGTAAATTTTATTTTTATCTTTTTACAATAGTCCAAATACTTGGAATAGTTTTTTTATTCATACAACATGAACCGCTTGTAACGCCGCTTTTAAGCATACTTTTTACTGCTTTAATGTTTTTGCTTCTTTATAAAATCTATTATAAAAATATTAATTCTGCTTACAACTATATTTATATATCATTAGTGGCATCAATTATCGGTATAACACTTTTAAACTTTTTTAATCTACAACTTGAAAGAGAAGCATTAAAGACAACAGCAATAGAAGTTAACCGTCCAAATGATAATTTATTCCAATTTCTTGTCACCGATATTTTAACTTCTTCAGCAAATGATCAGAGGATTATTGAACAATTTGCAAAAGGCGATTCAAATTTTGACGCAACAGCTTTTATAATCTGGAGCGGCAGCACTCTGCAAAAAGAATCATTGAATTCTTTAGTAAGTATTTATAATAATCAGCAAAAGCTGGTTGGAAAGTTTGACGTTGGAATTAATAATGACTTTTCGCCGGTTGATTATTTTACAAATATTAAATCTAACGAACCAACCATAAAGGAAATCACCGTAAACGGAAATCAACAACAAAAAATTTATTGCGGCATTATTCCAATTAAAGATCGAAACCATGTTGTTGGATATATCTCAGCTGCTATTTTATTTGATATTCAGAACTTAGGTGCTGGAAATATTCCTGATTTTATTGAATCGAAAAAAAATATAATTAATTCCGTTCTGAATTTAAGATTGCTAAAAATATTTGATTTTGAAAATTCAAAACTAAAGGATGTGTACGGAGATATTTACCCATCAAGAGAACAAACTGAACCTATTTTGAAAACTAAATTCTCAGTTGATAATGATGCCTGGATGAACCTAACCCTCAACGGTGAAAATTATTTAACTTACATATTAAAAACGCAGCAAGACAAAGTTCTTAAAATTACTTCGGTTTCATTGCGAAGTAAAAGACTAACATGGAATCTATTTAATTTTTTCAAATTGTTTATTATTCATAGCATATTTATTGCTGGCTTATCATTAATAATATTTCTTTTTACACTAAGAAATATAAAATACACTTTTCGTTCCAGACTTTTGTTTTCTTTCCTGTTCATTTCAATTATTCCGGTAATAATTTTAGCTGTTTATAACCGCCAGATAGTTCAGCAGAGAAGTGAAGAAGCTATTTTAAATGAACTTAATGAGCGAGTACAGTATTTAGAAAATCATGTTGAAGAACAGCTGCAGAAATACAGAGACCGTGACTACAAGGAAATATTTGAAAACGCTGGAAAGGAATTGGGAATTTCATTTGGTATATATGATGGGACAAACCAAATCTTCAATTCGAAATCACAATATTATACATCCGGGTTATTTACAAGCAAACTTAATCCAGAAGCTTACTACCAGCTAATGTATCTAAGCTACCGCGAGTACTTTACGCAAGAACAAATTGAAAATTACACGTATAATGCTTTCTACAAAAAGTTAAGTATCGGAGACAAACAATTTATCGTTGGCGTAAACGATGCCTTCAATAAAGTTCGACTAACTTTTTCAACTCTTGATATAGACGTTTTTCTTTTTGGAGTTTATTCTTTTGCAGCAATTATCATTATCATTATCAGCACTTGGTTGTCAAATAGAATTTCCGATCCGATTAGAAGATTGACTAAAGCAACTGAATCGGTTGCGCAAGGTGATCTGAGTGTTTACATAAATAATAAAGAAAAGGGTGAAATTAAAGATTTGCTGGATGGATTTAATTCAATGACGAAAGAACTGCAAAAAAATCAAATTGAACTTGCTGAGCTTGAAAGAGAAAACGCATGGAAAGAAATGGCTAAGCAGGTTGCGCATGAAATTAAAAATCCGCTTACACCGATGAAACTAAATGTTCAGCAGCTTGTGATTGCATATAAAGATAAAACAAAAAACTTTGATTCTATTTTCGAAAAAGTTTCAAATACAATATTAAACCAGATTGAAAATTTAAGTTTGATTGCATCAGAATTTTCCCGTTTTGCTAAAATGCCTTCAATGAAATTGGAAGAAGTTGATTTAGTATCTTCAGTTCATGATATTTTAAATTTGTTCTTAGATGAAAAAATAAATATTGAACTTGACACAAAGTTAAATTCAGCTGTGGTTGAAGCTGACAAAAATCAGTTTAAGAGAATGCTTATAAATATGTTTAGAAATTCTGTTCAAGCAAGGGCTTCTGAAATAAAGATTGCAATTGATGAAAACCAAGGAAACTTTGATCTGCTGATTATGGATAACGGCAGGGGAATTCCCGACGACATAAAAAGTAAAATATTTGACGCTAATTTTACAACAAAAGAAAAAGGCATGGGACTCGGGTTAAAGCTAACGAAAAGATTTATAGAAAATATAAACGGGAATCTTTATCTGTTGAATTCAAACAACGACGGAACAACTTTCAAAATAACAATTCCCAAATTGATAAAATAATATTACTATGTCTTCTTTAACACCTCATCAACAGGCTGCACTTAATTATCAGAATCATACTTCACTTACTGCAAATGCAGGATCAGGGAAAACTTTTGTTTTATCAAGACGATATATCGAAATAATTTTAAATGAAAATATCTCGTTAAGAAATATCGCCGCGATAACTTTTACTGAAAAAGCTGCAAGTGAACTGTTTAAGAAAATAGCCGGCTTAATTGATGATAAAATAAAAGAAGTTGAGGATGAACAAACCAAAAAGAAATTAAAACGATACCGTCGTCAGCTAGTATCCGCAAATATTTCTACGATTCATTCGTTTTGTATTGATATACTAAGAGAATATCCGGTTGAAGCAAATATTGACGCAAACTTTACTCCCATCGATGAGCAACTTTCAAATGAATTGATCGAATTATCTGTGGAAGAATTAATAAAGCAATCATTTAATTCTATTGAAGAAGAACCACTTAAATATTTAATAAGAATCTTTTCATCAAAAAATTCTTTTGTTAAAGAATTAATAAAACTGATTAAATATAGAAAAAAAGTTATTTCCATATCGAAATCCATTTATTCAAAAGAAGAAAATGAAATCGCCGAGTTTTTTAGAAACACTTTTCAAGAATATGTTGATAAGATTCTGAATTTAAATTTCGGACAGCTTATTGATTCTGCTAAAGTGATCAATAATTCTGTTCTTCAAACGAAACCTGGGAATGAAACTGCTTTAATCATAGAAAAATATTTAGAACAGATTAAAAAAGAAAAGAAGAGTAAAAATCTCTTGCTTCAATTGAAAGGAATTAAAGAATTAATTCTCACAAAGAGTTTAGTTGTTGCTTCCAGGGGATATTTAAATGATAAAAATGCCCGAGAGGAGCTATTAACTGAAATTATTTTTACTGAAAGATATTTTAAGGATTTTAATAAAATATTAGAAATAGTAGATGATCACGAAATTGAATTCGAACTTGCAAAGTTTGGCAAATCAATGATCAGTTTTTTTGAAAAAGGTTTAGAAATTTATAATGGGAAGAAAAGTGAGTCAGGCTATTTGGATTTTGAAGATATACTTCTTCTTACTCAAGAAATATTAAAGAAAGATTCTGTTAGAGAAAATCTATCTCAAAAATTCAAATATATTATGATTGATGAGTACCAGGATACGAATGAAATTCAATATGAAATATTTTTACCTATCCTTGATTATTTAAAATCGGGAAATCTTTTTGTCGTAGGAGATGAGAAACAGAGTATTTATATGTTTCGTGACGCTGATCTTGAAGTATTCACAAAAACAAGAAATGAAATTGAAATTGCTTCAGGTAAGGAAAGTCTTTTGTCATTGCCAGACAGCTTTAGAATGGCGCCGGCTCTATGTCTGTTTACAAATTATTTATTTAAGAATCTTTTTACACAGCCTAATTATATTTTCAATGAAGTAAATCATGCTGATTTAATTTGCGCAAGAAATAATGATGTGAACGGTAAAATTGAAATATTAATCCCTGAAGAAGACGAAAATGGTAAAAATAGAATTTCAGACGCCGATATTATTTCGAGTAGAATATTGAAATTAATTCATGAAACTAGTAAAGAAGAAATAGATTGGAAAGATATTGCAATTCTTTGCAGAAAAAGAAAATCTTTTACTGAACTTGAAACATCATTTGTTCAGCATAAAATTCCATTCATTATTGTTGGAGGAAAAGGATTTTATCAACATCAGACAATTTATGACATTTATAACTATTTCTCTTTTTTACTCGACCAGGAAAATAGCACTGCCTTAGTTGGAATTCTTCGATCCCCATTTTTTTCAATATCGGATTCTGAAATTTTTGAAATGTCAATCGCTGAAGGGCAAACTTTCTGGCAAAAATTTATTGAATATTCTAAAACGAAAAATAAACATTCAAATGCGCTAAAAATATTAAGTGAAAATATTTCCTTGTCAAATACAAAGGACGTTACATCACTTTTAAGAAAAATATTAAATGAAACACCCTACCTTTCAGTTATCTCTTCACGTTCTAACAGTGCCCAGGAATTAGCGAATATTGACAAGCTTATAAAAATTACAACAAACTTCAGTCAGCAGGATTTTAAAACACTTTACGATTATGTCTATTACCTGAAAGATTCAATTGAACAAATAGAAGATGAATCACAGGCTTCCGTAACCGATGAGTCAAATTCGGTAAAAATTATGACTCTTCATCAAGCAAAAGGCTTGGAATTTCCTGCAGTCTTTCTTTTTCATTGTGAGGAAACTTCACAGCATGATTCTGTCAAAAGTAAATCAATTTCAGTTGATAAAAATTTTGGTCTCCTGACAAAAGTCCCGCTAGATAATAATTATTTTTCCGATTATTTATCAGCTCCTATTGTGTCAATCCATGATTTTATTTCAGAGAAGAAAAATTTAGCAGAGATAAAAAGGCTTTTCTATGTTGGTGTAACTCGGGCAAAGGATTGTTTATTTTTGGAAGCTTCATTTGCAAAAGATTTTAATTATAAAAAAGATTCTTTTATGGGATTGTTAAAAGAAGGAATGGAT
>CAZRMA010000062.1:0-12994 GCA_964600655.1 uncultured Ignavibacteriaceae bacterium | reverse complement strand
ACTCAAGTTCAAGACCGAATCAATTTTTTAAGGAATTATAAATAGAATAATTTTTACTCTGCTCTTCTATTGACCGCTATGCTTAAAAATTTGTACATACTGTTTGTGGTACTATGTGTTTCTCTATCTATTTACGCAAAAAATGGTGAAGATAGTTATAGAGTTTTTTCTCCGAAATATATCTATTCAAATTCTTCATTCGACCTTTCTATAATAACAAAAAATTCTTACCCTGAAGCAACTGAATTTGATTTCTACATTCTTCCTGATGACAAGCTTGAAATGAATTCACTTCAGCTTAGGTCTTATGATAATAATTTTGAGCTGAAATTTTATCCTGCCACACTTAAAGGTTACATTGGAAATGTGTATAAAGCTGAAATTGATTTAACTCAATTAACTTCAGAATCATTTTTCCAGATAGTTTCAAGTTTTTATACCAATAGCTCAAGCAAAGCTTCAGTTAAATTTTATGGAGTTTTTAAGAATAGTGAAAAGATTTTAGGTTATCTTAAAAAAAATACTGAAAATGATTCAAGTGATGAAATAAAATTTATTCCAATTAGATTAAATTTTTATAAACCTCAAAAGTCTGCCGGCAAATGCTTGAAAATGGATGCAAATTCTAATATGGATTTCACTCTACCTGACTTTAAGAATGATAAGTTACTTTTTGAATTTTGGTTTAAAACTTCAAATTCTAACTTTGACTTTTTGAATATCATAAATAACGAGACCCAAAAAGGAGAATTTAAACTTTCTATAAATGCATTTCAAATGTTGAATGTAATTGGATTTGAGAACGATCAGGTTTATATCAATCCATTTTTCATAAGCAGGAATAGCTGGTACCATTTTGCAATTGAAATTTCTAGAAAAGAAAATACAATTGAATTTTACTGTAATGGCAATTTGATCTCGAAAAATAAAGTGAATGCAATTTTAAATCCTTCAAGTTTGAATATCACTTTTGACAGTGAAAAACAGGACAAGTCATTTCAATTAGATTTACTTCGATTCATTGATTTCGGAAATACCATAGAAACTGCTACTCAAAATTCTAACTATCTCGATTTTAATTCCGACAGCTCTTCTGTAATTGCAAGTTATTCTTTTGACGAGGGTAATGTTTCACTCGAAAAAGGAAAAATTGAAATAAGTTCGAATGGGATACAGGTTGCAAGGTCGAATGCTCCAATTTTTGCACGCGCACCAGAATTAAATATTACAATTCTAAGTAGTGTTTATGAATTGGAATGGAGCGGTGGGGATTACAATCAAGCTGAAACTTATGTGCTTGAAAAATCTATAGAAGGTTCGAAATATTATCCCGTGTTCACTTTTCAATCTTATAAGATTGCAGATAAAGTCTATTCATATATAGATAAAGTTGATGAAAATTCCGATGTTGTTTATTACAGAGTAAAACAGGTAAATACTGACGGTACAACAGTTTATTCATCACAAGTAAAAGTGGGACAGGGAACAATGGAACCGTTTATTGTTGATCAAAATTTCCCTAATCCATTTAATCCCAAAACCAGTATAACTATCGATCTGCTTGAAGATGCCGAAGTTGACATAACCGTTTATAATCTTGAAGGTAAAGAAATACAAAAGATTGCAAAAAGTTTTTTATCAAAGGGCAAGCATACATTTTCATTTGATGGAAGCGAGCTTCCTTCTGGTGTTTATTTATACAAAGTTTCCACACCTGAATTTACCCAAACCAAAAAAATGATTTTGGCAAAATAATTCGATAGAATTTTTTGCAGATGTTAATATTATTTTTCCTTCTATAATCCACCAAAACCAAAAAAGAAGATCAAATAGCCGATTATCCAATTCCAAAAAGTTGTCATTATTTTTACACTAAAAAGTTAGTAAATTTGTATCATTAAAATTTAGCACTTTCAAGTTAAAATTATTAAAAATATAAATTTAACCGCCTAATTATGGACCGGCTTTTAAATTGCATTTCTTAAGTGCTATATTTAATTTTATAATTCATTTAAACCGACGGAGTTGAAGTTAATGCTCAATAATATAGTTAAGAAATTATTTGGCGATAAGCATGCAAAAGATCAGAAACTGTTATGGCCAATAGTTAATGAAATTAATGAAGAATACGAAAAAATAAAAAATTTATCGGATGATGAATTAAAAGCAAAGACGCCTGAATTTAAACAGAATATTCAAGATTATACTGCCGAAATTCGAGGTCGGATAGAAGAGATGAAAAAAAGACTTCAGTCCGATGAAGATTTTGATAGACACACAGCTTATGACGATCTCGATAAATTGGAAGAAGAACTTAATGATAAATATGAAGATATTTTGGATCAGATTCTGCCTGAAGCATTTGCCGTTGTAAAATTAACTTGTGAAAAACTTGTTGGTAAAAACTGGACTGTTGCGGGAAATAAAATTACCTGGAACATGGTTCCTTATGATGTTCAGTTGATGGGAGGAGTAGTTCTTCATCAAGGTAAAATTGCGGAAATGGCCACAGGCGAAGGAAAAACCTTGGTTGCCGCTCTTCCAATTTACTTGAATGCACTAACAGGAAGAGGAGTTCATCTCGTAACTGTAAATGATTATCTGGCTTTACGTGATAGTGAATGGATGGGAGAAATTTATAAGTTTCATGGCTTAACTGTTGGTGTAATCCTAAATACGATGGATCCGCAAAAAAGAGCTCAAGAGTATGCCTGTGATATTACTTACGGGACTAATAATGAATTCGGTTTCGATTACCTTCGAGATAATATGGCTTCTGACAAAGAAAACCAGGTTCAGCGCGGATACAATTATGCAATTGTTGATGAGGTTGACTCCGTTTTAATTGATGAAGCCCGAACGCCTTTAATTATTTCCGGCCCGGTTGAAGTGGATGATCATCAATTTAATGAAATGAAACCTAAGGTCGAACGTCTTTATAGAATTCAGTCCAACCTGGTTGCTAAGCTCGTACAAGATGCTGAAGAAATGCTTAATAACGGGGAGAAAGGTAGTACAACTGAAGCAGGCGTTTTTTTACTTCGTGCTTACCGCGGGCTTCCTAAAAGTAATAAACTTACCAAAGTTTTAAGCGAACCAGCTAATAAAAAATTGCTTCAAACCACTGAGCTTGATTACTTGAGGGAACAAGCAAAACATATGCACATTATTGATGATGAATTGTATTTTGCAATTGATGAAAAAAACAATACAATTGATCTTACAGATAAAGGCAGAGCAGAGCTTTCAAAAGGCAGCGGTATAGAAGCAGAATATTTTATTCTGCCTGATCTTGGTACTGAAGTCAGTAAATTTGAAAATGATGAAACCTTGAGTGAAGAAGAAAAGATTAAGAAAAAAGACCTTCTTTATAAAAAGTATTCCGAAGCAAGCGATAGAATTCATACTATACATCAACTGCTGAAAGCATACACTCTTTTTGAAAAAGATGATGAATATGTAATAACTGAAGATGGCAAAATTGCGATTGTTGATGAATTTTCAGGACGTGTTTTGCCCGGCAGGCGTTATTCAGATGGACTGCATCAAGCAATTGAAGCAAAGGAAAATGTCAAAGTTGAAAAAGATACACAAACACTTGCTACAATTACCCTTCAGAATTATTTCAGAATGTACAATAAACTTGCTGGTATGACCGGTACAGCCGAAACTGAGGAGGGTGAATTTTTTGAAATTTATAAATTGGATGTTGTTGTTGTTCCTACAAATAAACCAGTTGTAAGAGATGATCAAGATGATGCAGTTTTCAAAACTAAAAGAGAAAAGTATAACGCTATAATTGAGCATATTGAAGAACTTAAAAAAGAAGGAAGGCCCGTGCTAGTTGGTACGACATCTGTCGAAGTTTCCGAAACACTAAGTCGTATGCTAAAGAGAAGGGGAACAGCTCATAACGTACTAAACGCCAAGCAGCATCAGCATGAAGCAGAAATTGTTGAGCATGCCGGTGAAATTGGGGCGGTAACGATTGCTACAAATATGGCAGGCCGTGGTACAGATATTAAACTGGGCAACGGGGTTGTAGATAAAGGCGGCCTATTCATTTTAGGAACAGAACGCCATGAATCAAGAAGAATTGACAGGCAGTTAAGAGGACGTTCCGGTAGACAGGGTGATCCCGGTACTTCAAAGTTTTATATTTCTCTTGAAGATGATTTAATGCGATTATTCATGAGCGATAGAGTTACTACGATCATGGAAAGAATAGGAATTAAAGATGGAGAAGTAATTCAGCATCCGATGATTACTAAATCTGTTGAAAGAGCACAAAAGAAAGTTGAAGAGAATAACTTCGCTATAAGAAAAAGACTTCTTGAATATGATGATGCAATGAATTCTCAAAGAGAAGTTATTTATACAAGAAGAAACCGTGCGCTTCAAGGTGATAGATTAAAGAGTGATATTTTTGAACTGCTGGAAGAATTCATTGGGGAGATAGTTGATAGGAGCTTTGATGATGTGCTCGTGGAAAATATTAAAGAAGAACTGAGGCATAATCTACTACTTGATATTCATCTAGAAGCGACAGAGTTTGAGCCTCTCGGCAAAGAAGGATTGAAGTCTAAATTATTTGATGCCGCAAAAGACTTTTATAATAAGAAAGAAGAAATGCTGGAGCCCGAACTAATGGCGAGGCTTGAAAGATATGCCCTGTTAAGTGTGATAGATCATAAATGGAAAGAACATCTAAGAGAAATGGATGACCTTAAAGAAGGAATAGGATTGCGCGCTTATGGACAGAAAGACCCGCTGGTTGAATATAAGGTTGAAGCATACCAATTATTTGTTTCACTTCTTGAGCAAATCAAAAATGATGTCGTCTCATTTGTTTTCAAATTCTGGCCTCAGGCACCTGAAGAAATTCAACAAAGAAGGCAACCTGCAAAGGGAAGAATAACGGAATCCAAACAAAGTACTGAAAACATAGGCCTTTCGGTAAACAGAGGAAACGGCGATGAGCAGAGAGCCGGGAAACCACAGCCAGTTCATGTAGGAGCAAAGGTAGGCAGAAATGATCCTTGTCCATGCGGCAGTGGTAAAAAATATAAAAATTGTCACGGCAAGTAATAAATTGACTATTTCATTTTCCAAAATCAGAAAGAAAATTAATGAAAAAGATTGAAGCTATCATCCGCCCATTTAAATTAGATGATGTTAAGGAAGCTTTAGTGGAAGAAGGAATTAGAGGTCTTACAATTTCCGAGGTAAGAGGGTATGGCAGGCAGAAGGGGCATACCGAAACTTACCGTGGTAGTGAGTATAGAATTGAATTTGTTCCCAAAATTAAAATTGAAGTTGTAGTCGATGATAGCATTGTGGATAAGGTGATTGATGCAATTTTGCGTACTGCTAAAACGGGCCAAGTTGGGGATGGCAAAATCTTCATTATTAATGTAGAAGATGCTATTAGAATTCGTACTGAAGAGGCAGGAAATCAAGCATTATAAACCCGTTGGCAGGCAGGATATTTTACCTTTTCATTATTTGTAATCTTTAATAGTTTTTCCCCATGGTTTTTAAAAATCAATTTAAATTTTTAGTAGTTTTCCTCTCTTTAACAGCTATTTTCTCCGGCTGTGGCATTTGGGGTGATTTTACTACTTACTTTAATTTGTATTACAATACATCCGACCAGTTTGAACAGGCTGAACAAACCATCTATGAGCAGAAAAGAGATCTGTTTTCAACTGATGAATTAGAAATTCCTAGTTCGGTTACACAATCTTTGAACAAAGTAATTGAGAAAGCTTCAAAAATACTTCAATTCCATTCAGAGTCTGCATATGTTGATGATGCTCTATTAATGTTAGGTAAATCATTCTATTACCAAAAAAATTATCAAAAAGCATTAAGAAAATTTCAAGAGCTGCTAGCTACCCAGAAGGAAAGTGATCTTGCTCTGGAAACAAAACTTTGGATCGGCAAAACACAGATGAGATTAAAAAATTATGATGATGGACTTGCAACTCTAACAGATGTAATTAAGGAATCTACAGAAGAAGGAGAAGATGATTTTATTAAAGATGCCTATGTTGAAGAAATTGTTCATAAAATTGTTATTCAAGATTACCAGGGAGCCATAAGTCTATCCAACGAGTTTATTAGCCTATCAGGTGATGATGAGGTTAACGCCAAAATAGAATTTGAGCTTGGCAAACTTTACAATGATGTAGATGATACTGATAATGCCATAATAGCGTTTAATAAAGTATTTGACTATTCTCCTTCATATGAAATTCAGTATGAAGCAAATCTAGAACTTGGGAAAGCTTTACGTAAAAAAGGTAAAAATGATGAATCTTATAATCTATTTACTAATATGAGAGAGCAAGATAAGTATATAGATAATTTTGATGAAATTGATCTTCAAACAGGTATTACTTTATTGGATATGAATAGAATTGATGAAGCAAAAAATATTCTTGCCGATGTAGATACTTCCTATCCTAATTCAATTAACGCCGGATTTGCCAGGTATGAGCTGGCTAAGATATTCGAATTAGATTATAAAAATTTTGATAGCGCAGCAGTTTATTATCAAAGAGCTTCAACCTCTAAGTCGCCTCCAGAAATTCTGCAAGAAGCAGTTGATCAAAATCAAAAATTTCAGAAGTACAAGAATTTAAATCTAGCTATTAATGAGGACAAGCAAAGTTTATTTTATGTTCTTAATCCGGATGAGTATGTTAAAGATTCTACTGCATATTTTGATTCACTAAAAATTCAACAGGAAGCACAACAAAATAACAACACTGCCGGGAATCGAGATAATTTACTTGAGCGGGGAAGAAGAAATAGCCGAGATTTTGACTTGAGCAGGACAAAAGCAAATATTCAAAAAGTTGTTGAGAAAAAGCCTCCTGTAAAGCCAATATTTAGCGCTGACTCGCTAATGTCTAGAATTGCCAAATCTGAATTCGAGATTGCTAATTTATTTTTTACTGAATTTAATTTATTGGATTCGGCATATTATCATTACCAGAATATTTTAAATGATTATCCAAATTCTCCCTACACAGCAAAAACACTTTTTGGAATAGGCAGTTATTACGAAGCAAAAGGTAATATAGAAAAGGCTGATAGTATTTATGGTATTATATATAATAATTATAAAAAAGAAAGTATCGTGAATGCTGCTGCGGATAAGCTTAAGAAACCATTAATTAATTTAAATTACGATCCCGCCGAAGATTTGTACGCCGAAGCAGAAAAGCAAATGAAGAATAATCAATATAAAGCTTCAGTTAATAACTTTTATAAAATTTTTAAAACTTATCGTTCTTCAGAATATGCTCCAAAAGCTTTGTATGCCAGCGGATGGATACTTGAAAACGAATTGGACAAAAATGATTCTGCAGCAGTTATGTATGATAGTATTGCCGCAAATTATCCTAAAACTGTTTATGCTTCTAAAATATTACCCAAGCTGAATTATTATAAATCCGAGAAAGCAAAAATTCAGAAAGCAATAGATGATTCAATAAAGGCAATGAATATTAAAAATATTGATACTTTAAAAGCTAATCCAGCAATAGATAGCGTCCAGAATTCAGTAGCTAACGATTCTCTAAAGTCGGATAATAAGATGCCGGAAAGTATAAATGAGAGATTGAAGCCTGATGATAAAAATCCGATAGAATCTGTATCTCCCGATACGACTTCCCAGCCGATCCAAAATAAGAAAGATAATAGAATTGATGAGCAAAATATTAATCTGAATGAGAAGACTCTAAATGTTAAGGATTCCAGTAAAACTGTCTTAGAAAAAATCCCGTAATTATTTTCCTTAAAATTATTTAAATTTATACAATTTTATTTGAAGGGAAACGTCAATGAATGTTACTCAATTTCCCCAAAATGAACTTGCATTTTACTTTGAAAAAATTATTCCAATTGTAAAAAAACATAAGTTAAGAAGCTTTTTTCTTTTTGTTTTATTTATTTTTTATTTCAGTATTCCTTCATTTCCAATTCCATTACTTCAGTACAAAGGTTTTAGAATTACATCATTGATGGAGCAGAGAGCATTAGAGCATGGACTAATTTTTTATCCCCGTCAAAGCTGGGTAAGTATTGATAATGTAAATCCAACATTGCTTAAATCAATAATTGCTCTGGAAGACGGCAGCTTTTTTACGCATAATGGAGTTGACTGGAAGGAGCTAAATAATTCCATTAGGTTGAATCGAAGACGCGGTAGAATATCCCGTGGAGGAAGTACTATTACTATGCAGCTTTCAAAAAATCTTTTTTTCACAACTAAAAAATCCATCATAAGAAAAGCTAAGGAAATGCTGGTAGCTTTTAGAATGGAGAAAGAAATTCCAAAGAAAGCAATCCTTGAAAATTATATTAACGCTGTTGAATGGGGTGATGGAATTTTTGGAATTAAAGAAGCATCTGAAATTTATTTTAATAAAGTGCCTAAAGAACTTAATACTACCGAATGCACAAAACTTGCAGCAGTAATTCCTTCTCCATTAATTCATCAGCCAAACAAAAATTCAAAATATGTTTTACGTAGAGCATCAATTGCTCGTAACAGGCTTAATGATGTAATCCTTTATCCTAAAAATTAATAATGAAAAGAAGAGAACTTTTGGAATTGATTGAAGAAGGGGAAAACATTCATTGTGAATTTAAAAGAAAATTTTCTTCCAAGGAAAAAATTGCCAGAGAAATGATGGCATTTGCCAACACAAGCGGAGGATATATTTTATTTGGAATTGATGATGACAAAAAAATCGTCGGAGTAGAAAGTGAAAAAGGTGAAGCAGAATTAATTATTGATGTGGCTAAAAATTTTATTGAACCTCCGATTGAATATGAAATTGAATACAAGGATTTATATGGTAAGGAAATTGTAATTGTTGCTGTACCTGAATCTGATATAAAGCCTCACAGACTTCAGGATTACATGAATGATTTTGATATTACCAAAGCTATAATTACAGTAAGAGTGAATGACAAAAGTATACAAGCGAGTAAAGAAATGGTTAGAATTATGCGTGCGGAATCAAATAACATGAAGCTTGTAAAATATACTATTGGCAAAAATGAAAAATCAGTTTTTGAATATCTTGATACCAGCGAAACAATTTCTGTAAAAGAATTAAGTAATCTTATTAATATTTCCGAACGAAGAGCTTCTCGAACGTTAGTTAAATTAGTGCGTGCAAATTTATTGATGATTCATACAAAAGAAAATGGAGAAGAGTTTTTTACGAGCAGGAAGTAAAACAATTCAAATTTCAAACCTGCCTGCCAGCGGCAGGAATCAAAAGTTAAAAGTAATTTTAAGTATTTGAATCAAAAATTTTTCTTAGTTCAAATATTGCTATTCCATAGGCAACTGCAACATTTAATGACTGCTTAATTCCATACTGCGGTATTTCAATTGAGTAATCACATAAATCAATTAAGTCCTGAGAAACACCGGTAATTTCATTTCCTATAATTAAACATAATGGAAAATCATTATTATTAATTTCATAGTAGGGTTTACTTTTGCTTGTTAATTCAAGTGCACAAATTTTCACGCCTTCATTCTTCAATCTTTTAACTACTTCCTTCGGGTCTTTTACAAATTCCCACTTAACGCTTTCCGTTGCTCCTAAAGCTGTTTTTAAAATTTCCTTTTTAGGCGGATGAGGAGTGTAGCCGCATAAATAAAGTTTTTCAATCATTACTCCATCAGAAGTTCTAAAAATGGAACCAACATTATAATTACTCCTAATGCTGTTAAGGATGACATAAACGGGCATTTTTTTTACTTTGTGAAGTGTATCGAGTGTGCTTCTGTTTTGAGAAATTTCGCTGTGTGTAAGTTTTTTCATAATCTAAAGTCGAAACTTATTGTGCTTTAATAATTAACCGCTAGTTGTCCGCAGGCAGCAGCAATATCTTCACCTTGAGTGTAACGTACAATAACAGTTACATTTTTATCACGTAATTTTTTAACAAAATTATCTATTTCTTTTTTAGGAGTCGGTCGTAGTTCTGCAGACAATCCGGATGGATTCATATGTTTCAAAGAGTTAAAAGGGATAACATTAATCTTTGATGGAATCTCGCTGCAAAGTTTTACAAGAGCTTGCCAATCTTCTTTTCTATCATTTAAATCTTTTAGCATTACATATTCAAATGTAATCCGCGTTCCGGTAATGGCAGCATAATATTTAAGCGCTTCAATGTTTTCTTTTAAAGAGTACTTTTTATTAATCGGCATTATTTTGCTACGGATATCTTCAAAGCATGAGTGAAGAGAAAATGCCAATTTAACCTTTAGTCCTGTTTCGGCAAGTTCTCTGATTCTAGGAGCGATGCCGGCAGTAGAAACAGTTATTTTTTTGGGGCTTATTCCAGTTGTTAATTCATCACAAAAAATATTTAATGATTTAACTGTGGAATTAAAATTTAAAAGCGGCTCTCCCATTCCCATATAAACAATGTTCGTGAGCTTATCTTTTCCAAAATCATCGGATGCAAGAAGATATTGATCGAAAATTTCTCCTGCCGAGAGATTTTTTTTATATCCCATTAATCCTGTTGCACAAAATTTACAATCAAGTGGACAACCAACTTGTGTGGAAATGCAAAGTGTTGTCCTTTTTTCTTCGGGGATAATTACGGATTCAATTTGATTATTTTCTTTTGTTTGAAAAACAAATTTTTTAGTTCCTGTTTCTTTTGAAACTTCAGAATCAACATATTCCAAAGTTTTAATTTCGGCAATATTATTTAACTTTTCTCTCAAAATTTTTGGTAAATTAAGCATTTTATCAAAGCTCAAAACGTGATAATTATACAGCCAATTAAAAACCTGCTCTCCACGGAATTTTGGTTCACCAATTTCTACAAAATAATTTTGCAGTTCTTCTAATGTTAATCCTTTGAGAAGTTTTTTCACTTTTTGTTCTGTTTGAATTTGAGTTTCTTTTAAATTATCGTTTTCGCTTTTCATCCTGCAAATATAAACATAAAGCGAATTCTATAAAATTCAGTAGTATATGCATTATGGTCAAAAATTATTTGCAATAGCCGAAACTTGGAAGAGTTGATTATTTACAATTGCTATACACGGATTTATCTGTTATTTTCAATTCATAAAATAATTATCTCTCAAAACCAAAAGTATTTGCCGGGGTAATTATTTAAAATTACCAAAAGTAGATTTTAAAATATAAAAGGATTTAAAATGAATTTTGATCTCACAGAAGAACAAATAATGATTCGGGATTCAGCAAAAGATTTTGCTGAAACCGCCATAGCTCCTTCCGCAGTTGAAAGAGACATCAATGCAGAATTTCCAAAAGAAATTGTTAAGCAGCTTGGTGAACTTGGTTTTTTGGGAATGATGGTGCCGCCAGAATTAGGCGGAGCTGGCTTGGATACAATTAGTTATGTGCTTGCAATGATTGAAATCTCAAAAGTGGATGCTAGTGTGGGTGTAATTATGTCAGTTAATAATTCGTTAGTTTGTTTTGGTTTAGAGAAATACGGCTCTGATTTTATCAAAGAAAAATATTTAATACCTCTTGCCAAGGGTGAGAAACTTGGTGCGTTTGCCTTGTCTGAACCCGAAGCCGGAAGTGATGCAACCCAGCAAAAAACTACTGCTGATAAAAATGAAACGCATTTTGTTTTAAATGGAATGAAAAACTGGATAACTAATGGTAAGACAGCAGACTATTATTTAGTTATGGCAACAACTGATAAATCTAAAGGGCATCATGGAATTTCAACGCTTTTAGTAGAAAAAGAAACTGAAGGATTTGGTCAGGGGAAGAAAGAAGATAAATTAGGAATAAGGAGTTCGGACACTTGCAGTTTGACATTTGAAAATTGCAATGTTCCAATTGAGAATCTTATTTGGGAAGAAGGCAAAGGATTTAATTTTGCAATGAATACTTTGAACGGTGGAAGAATCGGGATTGCAGCTCAAGCCATTGGTATTGCTGAAGCATCTTTGGAAGCAGCTTTAAAATATTCCAAACAAAGAAAAGCATTCGGCAAAGTAATTTCAAATTTCCAGGCCATTCAATTTAAATTAAGTGATATGGCAGTAAAGGTTGACTGCGCTAAATTGTTAACTTTCAAAGCAGCAGCTCTTAAGGATGCCGGGGAAAAATATTACAAAGAAGCAGCGATGGCAAAACTTTATTCATCTAAAATTGCAGTTGAAAATGCACTTGATGCAATTCAGATTCACGGCGGCTATGGATATGTAAGAGAATATTTGGTCGAAAGATATTTACGCGATGCGAAAATAACTGAAATTTATGAAGGCACTTCTGAAATACAAAAAATGGTTATCTCACGTGCCTTGCTTGATAGCCTATAAATTTAAAATGAAAATTGTTTTACTTTTTATAATTTTAACGGTGGTTTCATTTTCGCAAACTGATTGGCATCGATGGGGAAAAAGTGAATTCAATTATCAAATTCCTGATAAATCATTGAAAAGGGATTATTCAATTTCAGGGGAAAATGTCACTGGTGTTTTGGCCAATAGTTTAGCTTCTGCTTATTGGTTTTTTATTTCAGATGTTGATGGTGATAACTGCCCATTTCGTCCAACTTGTTCTTCATTTTTTGTTGCCTCAGTAAAAAATACAAATTTAATTCAAGGCACATTAATGTTTTTTGACAGGTTTACACGCGATATGAATTTTATTAACCGGAACAAACATTATCCACAAGTTAAAGATGGTCATTTTTATGATCCGATAAGTTTGTATGAACTTCACTCAGAAAAAATAAAATATATTCCACCTGCAACTACTGTAAAAGAATAATGCTTAAATTATTTGTATGCTGGTTTTTATTCTCAACAATATTTTTTGCTCAGGATATCGATAGCCATTCTTATAATGATTTACGTTCACCCCAAAACATAAAAAAGTTTGCAGATTTTTTATTTTGCAGCAAAGACTATTTGAGGGCAATCGAAGAATACCAAAACTATCTACAA
>CAZRMA010000061.1:0-13262 GCA_964600655.1 uncultured Ignavibacteriaceae bacterium | reverse complement strand
AGACTATAAGTTTGGTCCAATGCCATTAAATCATCTTTATCATCTGATGGAGGATTAGGAACAAAAGTAGACCTTATATAATGAGCTAACGAAACTCTTTCTTCGGGTGTCAAATAATCAAAAGCTGCCATACCACTGCCGGAAATACCTTCAGATAAAGTTGTAAATATTTGAGAAAGCTTTGGCCCGTTTACCCAACCTTCTTTGCTTGTAAAATTTCTTGGTTTTGGATTTAAAGAAGCAGCGGAAGGGCCATCACCTTTTCCATCTGTACCGTGACATGAAACGCAAATTGTTGTAAAAAGCTTTTTTCCTTTATCAACTAATTCGGGTGTAGGTTTACTTTCTGCCATAATATCTATAGGCGGAATAGTTTTTGGTTCAACAACCGGAAGGTCTTTTACTTCGGTTGTATCCTGTAATTTCGGCGGAACATTTTGACGTGATATGTTATTAATATTTGTAATATAAATTATTCCAATTGCTAAGCCTATTAATAACATGTAAGGATAAAGCATCCCAAACAGCTTTAAAGGTTCAGCTTTAATTTCTGAAAATATTTTGTTCATTTTATTTTGTTTGTCAACCATTATTAAACTTCCATCTGCATAATTTAAAGTCGGAAATCAAGCCCTCGTTCAAGCTTTGGATCTCCAATTGGAACCAAGTTATATTTTTTAGCATGTAAATTGAATAGCATAATTAATATTCCAATTACTGCTAATGGATAAACAATATCCAACCAGCTAAATGAATAACTATATCCTGAGCCATATAAGCTTGGCATTACCATCCAATAAATATCTAAAAAGTGTGCACATAGAATCCACACCGCCATAAACTTCAATCTTTTAGGATTTGTTTTTGCTTTGTGAGATATCAATGCAAAAAATGGAACAATAAATTGAGATAGTATCAAGATTATTGAAACTACTTTCCAGCCGCCATTCCATCTGTGGAAAAACCAAACTGTTTCTTCAGGAAGATCGCCATACCATATCAGCATGTATTGTGAAAAGGCGATGTAACCCCAAAAAGCTGTGAATGCAAACATCAGCGTTCCCAGACTGTAATAATGATCATTATTTATTCTCGGATGCAAATAGCCTTTCTCTTTGAGCAAAACTGTAATTAAAGTAACAGCAGCCAATGATGCTACGACTGCACCTCCAAAAAAATAAACACCGAATATTGTTGAATACCAATAAGCTTCAAGACTCATAATCCAATCAACTGCTGCAAAAGAAATTGTAATTGCAAATAAAGGCATAAAAATAGCAGAAAGCTTAATGTTATATTTTGTGAGTCTTTGATCTTTTGTCGAATCCTGTTTTGTTGAATGTTTTGTTAAGAAATAATAAAAAATCGTCCAAATTCCGAAAATTGCTACTACTCTAATTATGAAAAATGTAGAATTTAAATAAGGAGCTTTACTTTGTAATACTTTACTCTTCGCAATAACATCAGGATGTGTCCAGCTAAACAAATCATGCATGCTGAATATCAAGGGGATTACCAGAATAATTAAAAAAGGTACGACGGACGACAAGAATTCACTAATTCTTCTGAATGGAACACTCCATGAAGCACCTGCGATATATTCTAAAGCAACTAAAAATAATGAACCGATACCGATACTCAACAAAAACATAAACGAAGTTAAGTAGCTGTAAGATGCTCTAAAAGAATCAATAAAATAGCCTGCTATACCCAAAACCAATCCAACCACCAGAAGTGTTAAACCAATTTTACCAACTTTAACAGGCAGATCTTTTTTTGTGTACCCGTCTTCAATTTTTGACATTTGCAGCAGACTCCTTTTTAATCTCTTGAAGATCAGAAAGTTTAGCATTTTTTGCTCTTTGCAAAACTCTGATATAATTAATAATTGCCCATCTCTCGTCTCTGGTCGTTTGTGCAGCATAAGACGGCATTATATTTTGTCCCTCAGTTATTACATGATAAATTCTGCCGTCAGGCCATTCTCTTACTTTTTTAGAATGAAGAGTTGGAGGATTCGGGAATTGCCCACGCAGGCGGTTTTGCCCTTCCGCAAAATTGCCATGACATGGGCTGCAATAAGTTAAGAATTTCCTTTTCCCTAATGCTAAATTTTCTTTTGTAGGAAGAAACGGATTTGATAAAACAACATGCGGATCTTTGTCATCTTTATAAGGATAAGGCATAAAGCCTCTGGCGACAGTGCCTTCGACGGGCATTCTCATTCCAAAGCCATCTGCAAAGAAGGTACTTTTAGCCTGAGCAATAGTTTTATCCTGTCTATCCATCCAATTATAAGGAGTGATATACATAAACTTATTTAATGTTACATAAGTAGCACCGGAAACAACTACAATTGTAGCAGCAATTAACCATAAAAATTTTGGCTGGAGAATTGGATATTTTTCATCATCAGGATAATAAACTAATTCAATATCTTTTCCTTCCAGGCTTTTTAAAAGATCTACAACTTCATTCTCATTAAATAAAGGATCAGCAGCTTCAATCATAAGACCGTATTTATCTGAAGATACATTCTTCATATAATTTGTGTCATGAATGGGATAATTATTAGAAGGCAGCTTAAAGAAGAAAGCAATCATACCAAACACGGTTGAAAGAGCACCTAATAATACGACAGATTCAAAAGTAACCGGAATATATGCCGGGAATGCAAAAAATGGTTTTCCACCAATGACCATAGGATAGTCCATAGCCATTGTATAAAAAATGAAAAGTAGAATAAATGCTCCGGCAGAAAGGCCAAAAAATAAAGTAACAAAACCAAGCTTAGTTGGTTTCAAACCCATGGCACTATCCATACCATGAACGGGATAAGGAGTATTTACGTCAAACTTTTTATAACCAGCGTCTCTTACCTTTTTTGCAGCATTTATAATTTGATCCGGAGTATCAAAAAGTGCGGCAACCGAATGTAATTTATTTTCTGTTTTATTAAGCATGATTCTCTCCATGATGGGATGGCTGAGCACCTTCAACCACGCCTTTAACTTCAGACATTGAAACAACGGGTAGCGATCTTGTAAATAACAAAACTAAGGTGAAAAATAATCCGAAGCTTCCGAATAAAATTCCAAGGTCAACTATGGTTGGAGTAAAAATACCCCAGCTTGAAGGTAAAAAATCTCTATGCAATGAAGTTACCACTATTACAAATCTTTCAAGCCACATTCCTACATTTACTAGAATTACAATTATGAACATCACGGGAACAGAAGTTCTTAGTTTCTTAAACCAAAAAAGCTGCGGGAATAAAACATTACAGCTTATCATTAACCAGAAAGCCCAGGCGTAATGTCCTAAAGCTCTGTTTACTACAACGAATTGCTCAAACTGATTTCCGCTGTACCAGGCCATAAAGAATTCTGAACCATACCCATATGCAACCATCAAACTCGTAACAATAATAACTATGTTCATTCTTTCAAGATGCTTCATTGTTATTATATGTTCGATATGAAATACTTTTCGAACAAAAATCAAAACTGTAACAACCATTGCAAAACCGGAAAATATTGCTCCAGCTACAAAAAAAGGCGGGAAAATAGTTGAATGCCATCCGGGTAAAATTGCTACAGCAAAATCAAAGCTTACTATTGAGTGAACTGAAAGAACTAAAGGTGTAGCCAAACCAGCTAAAATCATATATGCTTTTTCATAATGCTGCCAGTGTCTATTGGAATGTCTCCAACCTAAACTGAAAACTTTATAAATATTCTTTTTAATTTTTGAAGTTGCTCTATCTCTTAAAGTAGCAAAATCCGGAACTAAGCCCACATACCAGAAAACAAGTGAAACGGTAAAATAAGTTGAAACTGCGAATACGTCCCATACAAGAGGAGAAATAAAATTAACGAAAAGACTATGCTGATTGGGATAAGGTATTAAATAACCTGCGAGCCAGGGCCTTCCAGTATGAATAACTGGAAAAAGACCAGCGCACATTACCGCAAATATTGTCATTGCCTCAGCAAAACGGGCAATACCAGTTCTCCACTTCTGCCTTAATAAAAACAAAATAGCTGATATTAAAGTTCCTGCGTGACCAATACCTACCCAGAACACGAAATTGATAATTGGAAATCCCCATCCAACAGGTTCATTATTGCCCCACATACCAACGCCGTAGTAGAAACTAATAGCTACACAAAAAGCTCCGATTAAAAGAAAGGTACTCGAAATTGAAATAGCTATTAAGAAATTTTTATTAGGCTTCGTATCCATCGGCAGCGAAATGTCGCGATCGATATCCCTTAAAGGAGGATTACCTTCAACTAATACAGGCTCTTTTGTATAATCTAAATCAGCTGCAGTGTATTCAAGGCTCACTATACATCCTCCGTATGAGTGTTTCTTAGTTTAGCTAAATAAGTTACGTTCGGACGAACGTTTAATTCTTCAAGAACACCATAACCTAATTCGTGCATTCTGTATTTTGCCACTTCTTCTTCTTTATCTATTATATTCCCGAATCTTATTGCGTTTGTGCTGCAAGATTCCTGGCAGGCAGTTACCACGTTCGAACCTTTAACTGCTCTCTTTTCTCTAATCGCATCTTCCCTTTCATCTTCAATTCTTTGAATACAGAAAGTACATTTCTCCATGACGCCGCGAGATCTAACAGTCACTTCGGGATTATAAACTAAATCAAACAAAGTACTTTCTTGATATTTATCATTAAAATGATCGCGGAAGTTAAAGAAGTTGAATCTTCTTACTTTATAAGGACAGTTATTCGAACAGTATCTAGTCCCAACACATCTATTGTACACCATTTGATTTAAACCATCCGGACTGTGTGTTGTGGCTAGCACCGGGCAAACATTTTCGCATGGGGCATGATCACAATGCTGGCAGAGCATTAATTCTGTGTGAACTTTAGGTTCGTCAATTGAACCTGAATAATATCGATCAACTCTAAGCCAATGCATTTCCCTTCCGACAGCAACCTGATCTTTCCCAACTACCGGGATATTATTTTCTGAAATACAAGCGACTATACATTCACTACATCCAGTACATTTATTTTGATCAACCACCATTCCCCATTTAACGTCTTTGTATTCATAATTGGGATACAATGTTGGTTCATGTTCTTCTTCTTTACCTTCAAATAAAAATTCAGGATTTTTTATAAATTCAGCAACCGTACCTTCTCTAACTATATTTCTTTTCTCAGCTACATCGTGAGTTAATTTATCATCGAAGTAATAATATTCCTGAGCTAAAACCAGTTTGTGACTTCCGGAAATTTTCTTCACAGTTATATCTGAATAAAGCCATGGAGAAAGCTCATAATCCTTTGACATAAGTTTTATTGCATCGAATCCTACTCCGGCTCCAACCGTTCCGGATTTTCTTCTACCATAACCCAGTTCGATTGTAATTGTATCATCTGCCGATCCTGCCTGAATGTGTACAGGAATTTCAAGCTTTTTATTTCCAACAGTTATTTCAATAAGGTCATTTAATTTTAGACCAAAAGTATCAGCCGTATTTTTTGAAATGGCCGCATAATTGTCCCAAGTAACTTTTGTAACAGGGTGAGGAACTTCCTGTAGCCAGCCATTATCAATAAATCTGCCATCGCCAATAGAATAACTTTCTTTTAATACTAAAGTATATCCTTTTGGTTCTTTATAATTAGTTGATGATAATGCTGAAGAGTTAATTTTACCAATATTTAAATTTCCTCCGTCAGCTAAAACAATACCATCGTGTAATGAGCCATACCATAATTCTTTAAAATTTAATTCAGAATGAAGGCCGGGATAAATTTCTTTTTCCCAATTATCCATTAAATACTTATGATAAATATCTTCATTAAAGCCTTCCTTACTGCCGTTCATCCAATGAAGCAAAACTGCTTCCTTCTGCCTGGTATTAAATATTGGTGCGATTACCGGCTGCTGCAGTGAATAAAAATTATTTCTCGTTCTAAAGTCGCCCCAAGATTCAAATGTATGATGAATAGGCAGAACATAGTCACAGTATTCTGAAGTTTCATTCTCTGAACCGGTAAGCGATATTTTATATTCAACATTCTTTAAAGCTTTTTCATATCCAAAATCATTAGCAAGATGAAAAACCGGATTGGAATCAAAGTGAATAATCGCACTAACCTGTCCAATATCCATTTTATTAATTAGATCTTCCCAGTCGCCCTTGCTTGAATAAGGTGTCATTAAAATGGGAATAGAAGAAAAGTCGTATAGATTTTTTGCTCCTAAAGTATCGTTAAGCATGTTAACTGCAATGTGCACATTCTCGGGCATCATATTGCCGGTATAAACAATTGATGAACTTGAGTTGTTTTTCAAATCATCAACTAAATGCTTTAAAGTTTTTTCAGATAAAGAATACTTCTTTGCAAAACTTTTTAAATTATAATTACCATAACTATTACCAAATTCATTTAATAAACTCATTACAAATTCGAATTGAGCATCAGGCCTTAATCTTAACCTGTAATCGGCATTCATTCCAGTTAATGACATATTTCCTTCAACTACATAAAGTCTGTTAAAGTTTTTAGCATCATCAATATTGCGTCCTTCAGTAAAAAGTCTTGAGCTTTCAACCGTGTTTCCATCATTACCTAAAAAATCACCTTCAAGTGACAATATTATTTTTGCTTCATTCCATTTTATTGAAGGATAATTTTCAGAGCCATAAGATTTTTGCCATGCTGATTTTCTAGTTTCATCAGTAAATAATTCATATGAATAAATTTTTACATTTGAATACTTCTTTGAAAACTCTTCTAATAATTTTTTCTGAGTCGGGGAAACAATCTTTTTCGTTACTATGGCAATTTGCTTGTCACCGCTTTTTGAAAGTGCATTAATTATATCTGCATCAACATGTCCCCAGGTAGATTTCATTAACCCGCTGCTGCCTTTTCTTAGAGGATTTTGTAATCTTTCAGGGTTATATAATTCTAAAATTTCGGCCTGGCATTGAGCTGAAACTTTACCTTTATTAATTGGGTGGTCAGGGTTGCCGATTACTTTTATAGGCCTGCCTTCCCTTGTCTTAACTAAAATACCTGAACCATCATAAGCGGTAGATGAATAATAATTTGGTTTTCCTACAGTTATTTCTTCAGGTTTATTGATATAAGGAATTATTTCACCCTCATCGCGATAATTAGAGCAGCCAGTACTTGCAAGTGCAGCAGAGGCCCCGACTAAAGCTAAAAATTTTCTTCTTGATAATCCTGAAAGCTTATTAACATTAAATTCATCAGTTGCACCGGGCTTAAATTCATTACGGCTTAATTCAGTTATAGAAGAATCTCCGGCTAACTGTTCAAAACTTTTCCAATAATTTGGATCAGGTTTTTTCGAATTTTCCATAGAGTTTATTTCATTTTTCTCATCAGCCATTTTTTCCACCTATACTTTTTCTGCTGACAGCTAATGGATTAATTTTTACTTTTATTTTCTTTGCCCCGGCAGAATTTTTGTTTTTACCGAATAATAGATTGAAAGGAAATGCTCTTATCAACATAAAAACAAACATGCCTTTAACCGATGTTTCAAAGAATTTTCTTCTCTCTATTTTATTATCAACTTTTTTTAATAGCTGCATTCTGCATCCTTTTATCTATGACAGGCCCAACAGTTTTCGGGACCATTTTTAATATTCTTAAGTTCAGGAATTTTACTATGAATGTTTCTATGGCAATCCAAACAATTGCTCATAGTGAATGAATTCATTTGTCCAACAACTTCCATCTGAGTGATTTCACCATGACATGCCGTACAATCAATTCCAGCATTTACGTGAACGCTATGATTAAAGTAAACAAAGTCCGGGACTCTATGAATTCGCTTCCATGGCAATGCCTTTTTATCGTTATAATATTTTGTCAGCTTAATGATTTCAGGCCTGGTTTTTCTAGCAACGGAATGACAATTCATACAAGTAGCAACAGCAGGAACCATGGCATGCCTCCCTTTCTCAACTTCTACATGGCAATATTGACAATCAATTTTCATTTGCCCTGCATGAAGCTTATGAGAAAATTTGATAGGCTGTTCAGGTGTATATCCAACCCCATCTCTTTCAGCTTTTGAAACAAAAAAAGTTATTGTGAATGAAGCTGCAGCTACGAACAAAATTATTGGCAAGCGGGTTCGCAGTATATAATCCAATAATGATTTTTTCATTCTTGTCCTTTATTACAAGCTATAAAATGGAATACATAAAGATACCCAAAACAAATCGAGGGGTACCGTATGGATACAACTTTAATAATTATCTTAATTTAATTTGTTTTGTGTAATTGGTGCGCTGACTTCTCTGAACGCGCAATGGTACTTCGTAATCTTTAACTTTAAAACTTAGAAGTTAAAATTATAAAATTATATAAATAAAACAAAAATGGTACACATTAATTTTTCTTAATTATTTTAGGATATATGGAATATTTCATCACATTAAGTATAGTTCAAGACAATTAACAAGAAATATTATTCGGAAAAAAGTAAAATCACTTTTTTAAATTAATTAAGTGGAAAATTATAGTTATTAATTCTAAAAAAGCCTTTCTCAATGTTTATTTCTGACAAGTGATTGTTTTAATAAGCTAACTGGATGCAATACTTCAACAGCGACATTAAATTTTTCTGCACCATATTTTAGTTGAGAGATGCAACCCGGATTCCCTGTTAAAACAATTTTAGCTTTGGTATCCCTAATATTATTCATCTTTCGCTCCAATATTTTCATTGAATCTTCATATCTAACAATATTATAAATCCCTGCACTGCCGCAGCACCATGTTGATTCTTCAAGCGGCTCCTGTTTTAATCCCGGAATCATGTTTATCATTTCTCTTGGTTGATTTACTATTTTTTGTGAATGAGCCAGGTGACAAGCATCGTGGTAAGTTACATCTTCATTAACAATATTTTTAAAAACATCAGGTTGAACTTCAGAAATAAATTCAGAGATATCCTTCACTTTATTAGAAAATTCAGCAGCTAATTTTGAATATTTTTGATCATCTTTTAACAGATGCCCATACTCTTTCATAAATGCACCACATCCCGCTGAATTCAAAATCAGGTATTTATAATTGTGTTTTTTAAAAACATCAATATTTTTTTTCGCCAGAGTTTTAGCGGTCTCAAAATCCCCATTATGCCCGGCTAAGGAACCGCAGCAAACTTGATCTTTGGGAGAAATAACTTCACATCCACAAGCACTCAAAACTTCAACAGTATCCTTATTGATGTCAGCAAACATAACGTTCATTAAGCAGCCGGTTAGGAATGCAGTTTTATATTTTTCCTCTCCTACAGATGGAGTAATTTCTTTAATAAATGAATCGCTAAATTTTTTTGAAACTCTCGGAGATAATTTATCGACTTCATTTAATTTGGGTGAAATTATTTCCAACAACCTGGTTGAATGAATAAACTTTTGAATCCCATAATTTTGATATACATAAAGCAGACTACTTAATATTTTAAGCAATTTGTTTGAAGGGAGTATATATTTAAAAGAAATTTTCTTTATTAAATTTCCAATAGGTGAACCGAATCCTGCATTTGCAACTTCCACTCTTGCAGCTTCAACCATTGAGCCGTATTTTACTCCAGCGGGACATGCTGTTTCACAAGCCTGGCAATCCAAACAAAAATCCATTTCTTCAGCAAAAATTGGAGTAATTGCCATCTCCCCTCTTGCAACAGATTTGATTAATTTTATTCTACCCCTAGGTGAAGACCTTTCAAGCTTTGTTAATTCGTAAGTGGGACAGGTAGCCAAACACATACCGCAGTGAATGCATTGTTCTAAAACATCATCATTGGGAAGAACGCCTAATAAATTTGGATATCCTTTTACGTTACTCATGCAAAATCTTTAATCTGTTCTCTTCTTACCGGCATTGGTCCTTCACATCTCGGGCTCATCGTAAAAATTTTACCAGGGTTCAAAATATTATTTTCATCGATTACTGATTTTATTTTTTTCATCATCTCTATTCCGGGAACTCCGGCAACTTGTTCTAAAAATTGTTTCTTTGCTAAACCAGTCCCGTGTTCGCCCGTTATTGTACCGCCAAGCTTAATTGCTTCATTAAAAATAAATTCAAATGCGTGATGTGCCTTGTTAATTTCCTGCTTATCCCTTTCATCAGTAAGGCAAGTAGGATGAAGGTTTCCGTCTCCGGCATGACCAAAATTACCAAAGGTCAAATCAAATTTTCTTGCCGCTTCTGTAACTTTCTCAATCATCACGGGAAGCTCACTTCGCGGGACAGTGGCGTCTTCCAAAATTGTTGTGGGACGCCTTCTAGCCAAAGCACTGAAAGCACTTCTGCGCGCTGTTTTTAGTGTCAAAGCTTCTTTTTCATTTGCTGCAACTTTTACAAAAGAGGCATTATTCTTTTTAAGAATATTTTTTATAGTTTCACTGTCCTCATCAACTGCGCTTCCTCTTCCATCTACTTCAATTAATAAAATGGCTTCACTGTTTCTTGGCAGGCCAATATGTGTATAATCTTCTACACAATTAATTGTTGTATTATCCAAAAACTCCATCATGCTTGGAACTATGTGAGCAGAAATAATATCTGCAACAGATTTAGCACTATCAGAAAGTTTATCAAAGTAAGCAAGCATAGTAATCACTTTTGTCGGAAGCGGAATAATCTTTAATAATATTTTTGTAATTATCCCTAAAGTTCCCTCACTTCCAATTATAAAATCTTTCAAATTATAACCGGCAACGTCTTTCATATTTTTACCCCCGGTTTTCAAAAGATCGCCATTAGGCAAAATCATTTCTGTACCGAGCACATAATTTTTTGTAACACCGTATTTTAATCCGCGTAAGCCGCCGGCATTATTGGCGACATTACCTCCGAGAGTGCAAACTTTCATGCTTCCCGGATCAGGCGGATAAAATAATCCAAACTTCTCAACTTCTTTTTGAAGCTGCGCTGTTACAACTCCAGGCTGCACCATTGCAGTTAAGTTATTATTATCTATTTCTAAAATTTTGTTCCAGCGGGTCATGACAATAACAACGCAATTTTCAACCGGAACAGCACCGCCGCTTAGTCCAGTACCTGCACCTCTGGGGACTACATTAAACTTTTCCTGGTTTGCTAGTTTTAATACTTCAGAAATTTGCTCTTCGTTTTCGGGAAGGACAATAGCTTCGGGAAGCTGCTGGAAAATTGGTGTGCCGTCGAATGAATAAACTAATTTTTCTTCTTCCGAATCATAATAGTTTTTTTCACCGACAATTTTTTTTAGTTGAGTTTTTACGGATTGATTCATTGTGAAATAGTCATTCAGTAATAAATTAAAATTCTACAAAAATAGTAACTATAATACGACTAAATATCAAAAAGAATTTTAATCCATATCTCCCCTTAACCAAGGGAATTAACTTTTGGATAAAATTTTACTTTACAATAAAAACGTGTTAATGAACATTTAACAATCTATTATAGATCTTACTATTGTTTAGAACTTTCAAAGCTGTTTGAAATTGAGGATCTGAGGTTAACAATTCCTCTACTTTACCTTCAGTTCCTAAATACCTTGAGGCAAGTTCACCTTTTAATTCTCTGATAACTTCATCTTTATATATAGTAATTTCTTTGTTACCAATATTTTCAAGTTGGTTTTTAACTTTGGTTAAGCTTTCGGAAATGCTTTTATCAAATTTATTAGATTTTGCATCTGCAAGAAGTTTTTCTACTTCTTTTTCTGCCTCTGATTTATAAGAAAATTTTTCTTTAATTAAATATTTCTCAAATGCATCCAATATTTCAGAATCCTTCAGCGAATTAAAATCAATTTTTTGGTTCTGGTAATAATAATAATCAGCAAATTTAAAAATTAATCCTTTAGCAAAAAGCTCCTTAGTTATTCCACCATCAATATTAAAATTAACAGTTGAGTCGGGAGTAATTCCGCCAGCACTGTAAACAGATCTTTTATTATCAGTCATGAAAGATGATTTAGTTATTGAATCAACATTTGAAATTACATTGTTATCTTTTGAGTAATCAATTTTTTGTATACATCTTCCGCTTGGCGTGTAATATTTGGCTGTAGTGATTTTTAAAGATGTATTGTAGCTGAGAGGCGTGATGGTCTGAACTAATCCCTTACCAAAAGATTTTGTACCAAGCACAACTCCTCTATCATGGTCTTGAATAGCGCCTGTAACAATCTCAGAAGCGGAAGCAGAGCCTCCATTTATCAGCACCACAAGCTTCGCATTGCCAACCATCGGCTCCTGAACAGCAAAATAGGATTTCTCATTTGATTCATCTCTCCCTTTAGTGGATACGATTAATTTACCTTTATCAATAAACTTGTCAACAATGTCCACAGCTACATCTAATAGACCACCGGGATTTCCTCTTAGATCAAGCACGACAGATTTAATTTCTTTTTGTGCTTTCAATTCCTTTAGAGCATTTCTAACTTCATCCCCTGCGCTGCGGCTAAAGTTTGTGAGTTTCAAATAAACATTATTACTATTTTTAGGATAGAAACCAGCGTAAGTTAAATTTTTAACTATCACTTCTTCGCGTATCAAATTAAATTTAATTGTATCCTGATCACTATTGCGCACAACTTTCACTTCTACTGAAGTCCCGGGTTCACCTTTTACTAAAGAAGAAATATCCTCAACATTTTCAGGAGTGATTTTAACATTGTTAGCTTCAATCAAGACATCCCCGATTCTTATTCCCTGCTTTTGAGCCGAATAACCGTCAAGCACTTCAACTACAGTAACTTCATCCCCTCTAACTCCGATTGAAATGCCAACACCACCATACTTGCCGTTCGTTATTAAATTAATATCGTCTTGTTTATTCTCATCAATAAAAATAGTATATGGATCTAATGAACCCAACATTCCTCTAATACCTGCACGCATAAATTCTTCAGGGTTAATATCATCAACATAATTAAATGAGATTTCCTTATATACTTTTCCAAACAGATCAATATTTTTTGATATTTCAAAATAGGTATCACTCTTTCCGGGGAAGAACCCTGCAAAGACAAATAATAATACAAATGCAGCAAGCGGTTTAAATAATTTTCTATAGCTCATACGGTTTCCTTTTTTTCAAACGATAAAATTTCTTTTATTATTTCTTGATGAATTTCTTCAATGGATTTAGAACCATCAATTCTCTTAAATCTTTTTTCATTTTCGGAAATTGAAATATAACCATTTCTCACTCTATTATA
>CAZRMA010000060.1:0-13269 GCA_964600655.1 uncultured Ignavibacteriaceae bacterium | reverse complement strand
AAAAGGAAAAACCCTTCTCAAAAAAATAATTATTTGAAAGCCGCTATTTACAAACCCGGACTACTATCATTATTTATTTTAGTAACTAATCAGGGTAAAATAATTCAATAGAATACTGCTTGATGATTTACTAATTAAAAGACCATCCCCAGTTCAGAAAATTTATTTTTTTATAAAATCTCTTAGAAGGTTTTTGCTATGATAAATAATCATGAAGCCATTTTGCTCAAACTGAACGTTCAGAAAGCATTCACACTTGCAAAGACACAAACAGAAAAACAAAGTATCCAAAAGAAAATAGATAAGCCGAATTGAATGGATTGTGAATGCTTGAGGGGAAAAGATATTAGTTAGACAATCAAAAGCTGTAATTGAGGGGTAAAAAATAAATATTTGTAACCTTTGCCAATTTTTTGTTGCACTAAAAAAAATTTTAATGTAATATGGCTTGTTCCAATTTATATTAAACAATTAAGTGACAGACCATACCCAAATATCAAAAGATGAATGGCTCGCATTAGCTCGTATTTTCTACAATCAATTGTTAGTTGAAATTAGTATAACAAAAAACAATGAGTGGATGTCCGATACTCGATATCTTGGATGGAATTGTAAAGATTTAGTCAATCATATAACAAGTGCTATTACCATAAACTTTAATTTTCTAATTCAATTATCTCTTCAAGGAAAACCAGTTCCGGAGTATGGATTCAATTTATTTTTAAGAAATGCAAACGAAGTTGTGCGAAGAAAAGATAAAACCATTAACGAAATAATTAATGAATTCAAAGTTGAGTTTACAAAAATATTAAATCTTTTTGAGGGACTTAGTGAAGAGCAATGGCACTTGCCTGCTTTCTTTTTTATAGGTGATGTAGATATTAAAACTTTATTCCTTGTTCAGCTTGCCGATAATGTTGTACACTTGCGCGATCTTATGATGGCTAAAAATAAATGGAAGTCTTTTGAGCCAAAAATTATTGATCCGCTAATTGATTGGTTCATGGTTGTATTTCGTCCATCATTTTTCCGTCCTGAAAAAGCAAGTGGTAAATCAGCACTTATTCAATACAATGTAATTGGAAGTGTTAAAGGTAATTGGTTTATGAAGGTTGAAAACGATACATGTAAAGTTTTTCAAGGAACAGTTGAAAATCCTGAAATTAAAATTACAATGACAATTGAAGATTTAATTAATTCAGCACTTGCACGGCCTTCGCCGTTTATAGGCAAGTTAGCTCGTTTGCTTCAATGGATCGAGAAAAAAGAGAGAAGAGAAGATTTCACAGCTCATATTACAAGCATTTTAGCAAATATTACTTCTGTGCTTTCAGGTAAAATAAAACTTGAAGGAAATTTAGTCAAAGCAGTATTTGAAGTTGATAAATGGTTCTGGCATTTCTGGGAACGAACCGAACAAACTCAAGAAAATATATTAAGGTCAAAATATAGATAATGATAGAAACATTTTCTGGCTATAGGAATATTGAATCTTTTAGGAATATTTGCCAGACTGAGTTTTTCTGCTGCAATCAGGTTCAGAATAAAACATACTATCTAATTAAGGAACACACTTCACCGGCTTTGAAGCAAATAATATTTAAAGTTTTCTTAAAAATTATATGCAAAAGAAATTAAAGTTATTTTTCAAGATAATGTGCAAATAATTTTGCTTTATATGCTCCATTTTGTAATAATGAAAAATGAATCATTGAAAAACTCTATCCTCCTGAAGCCGTCCTAAAATCTTTCATCATCCATTTCTTTGCAAGTATCAATCCAATTGGACTTAATACAGCGATAAGCCCGTAAATCAGCCACATCATTTCACTTCTTTCCGGCAGCCCGGATGATGGCAACGGTACATAATTCGCAATAAAATATCCAGAATACAAACCAGTTAAAAACTTGGTTAGGAACCAAGGGAACTGCCCTATTCCCATGTAAGCGCCGACTTTTCCTTCAGGTGCAATTTCGGCAATCCATTGTAAAAATCTCGGCTGCCACATCGATTCACCGATCGAAGAAATCAAAACATAAGTAAGAAACAAATATACATTGGGAGTAATTGCCAATAAAAATGTTGGTATTGCCATTACAAATGTTCCATAAATCATCATTTTGTAAACATTAGCTTTTGCGGTTAAGCCTGCAACTAAAGGCGCCAAAACAAAAATTAAAACCGGGTTAATATTTGCAAATATCTCAAAGTAATGACTGACGGCAGTTCCCGCAAATGCTCTGTCTAAATAATAAGGAACTGTAAGCCAGTTGTGAGCAAACAATGTCTGGACGGGAACAAGAATAAAAATGAAGAAAACAAATTTCACATCTCTAAAAGGATGATCAGGACGATGCCTTAAAAACTCATAAAGCCCGGCGATGAATGCTGCTGACCCAAGAATTAAAAACAAATAATGTGTAAATACATTCTTTCCTATATCGTAGTCTTCCATGCCTGCTACAAATAGTACAAAAAATATTACTGTTATTGTAGCGTAAATTATTAACGGAATGTTGTTTATTTTTTTCTTTTCTTCTTTTGGTTTTTCTTTTTCTTCATCATTTTCAATTTTTTCTTTTTTTGTATAAGCAACAGATGCATCGTGTGCGTCTTTATCCGATTTTTTTGTAACTAAAACCAGGGTAAGAATTAAAGCAATTGCCGTGAGAAATACATAAACCCAAAAAACACCAGCCAAACCATTAGGAGGAAATATTGTAGATGTATGGTGTCTTACGAAGGGTGAAATAAAGCCTGAGAAAAAAGCACCAAGATTCATCAGTCCGTAAATTGCTCCGTAAGCCATTGCCGAATTTTTAGGAGTGGTATATCTCTTTACTCCCGCATAAGCAGCCGGCTGATATAATCCATAACCGACTACAACAAGAAATAATCCAACTACCATTACAAAAAACATAGGGCTTAAAAATCCGTTTGCAAATGCAATTGTATCCGACATGGAAATTAAAATTCTTCCAAAGAGAATTGCGACAAATGAAAGTATCAACGACATCCTAACGCCGATTTTATCAGAGTATCCGCCAAGCACTACCATAGCAAGAGTGATTCCACCGGTTACAAAGCTGTATACCCAACCGGATTGTATGTCCGTTAATCCAACATTTTCGGAACCAAATTTTCCAAGTATGGTTAAGATTCCAAAGTAAACCAATCCTTCAATTACATAGGGAACATTAACACCCCACAGCGCTTTGGGAGCTTTCACAAATGCAATAAAGGTTTCTTTCAATTCCCTAAAAGCATCAAAAATTATTTCGGAAATTGTTTTCGGTTCTTCTGCAGTTTTTTTCTCTTCAGGTAATTCGGACATAAATAAACCCCGTGTTAGTTTTTATGATTTAATTTTTTCAAATTCAAAACAGTCTTCAGTTGTAGATGATTTTAAGCTCAGTTATAAATTTAAATGCTTAGTTCTTATTTAAAAAATTATGAACCACCTCTTTAAATTTTTTCATATCGCATCCCGGACCCAAATGGCCGCAATTATTTTGGAAAACATAAGTTTGCGCATTAATCATATTTGCAAAATCTAAAGCAGGTTTGGGATTAACTGTGTGATCTGTTTGAGAAACGATAATGAATACTTTGGCTTTAATATTTTCAGCTGCGCGCTGCATTGAGTTATTAAAATTTTTAGATATATCCTGCTGAAGCATAGCCCGAACCTGGGAAGCATAATCATAAGAATTAAAAAATTTTCGATACATTTTGTATCTATTTTCTATAAAGGAATTATAATCTTCCGGCTTTGTATTTTCAACTCTGTATTCCGGCGTCTGAATTTCTAAAGTTTGGAGCTCCGTAATATATTTTATTAATTCATCATCACTTAAATTACACTTATGCCCAAGCTCCACAATATGCAGCTCAGTATTCAATAATAATAAATCATAAGATGTTAGTTTGGGAGAGCCGACGTAAGGTAGAGCTTTTTCCATAAAATTCGGATAAGACACCATCCATTGAAATGTCTGCATACCTCCCATCGATCCGCCGAATACGGCATAAAGATGATTTATTTTTAAAACTTCTGTAAGAAACTTGTACTGCGAATTTACCATGTCTTCGATGCTGAAAACCGGGAAAATTGAGTCTGGCTGCTCAGCACTATTTGAAGGAGAAGATGAAACACCGTCCCCAAGTGCATCAACAGCTATTACATAATATTTATCGGAATCAATTAATTTATTCGGTCCAATTAAACCCATCAATCCTTCAGTCGTACCGCCGAACCAGGTTGGAAATAAAATGATATTCGATTTGTCTTTGTTCATTTCCCCAAAAATTCTGTAACCGATTTTACAGTTATAAATAGTGTCGCCGTTTGTAAGTTTAAAATTTCCAATCTCAGCAATTTTTAAATCTGACTGAGAAAATAAAATTGAAGAAAAAAGTAGTACAATATAAAAACTGAATTTAAACTTTTTCATAACAAGAGAGCTCCTTGAACAATTCATCAAAATTTATAATTCCGCGCAATTAACTTACATAAGATTTTGTGAAGCTTCAAAATGTTTTTGTTATATAAAAAATAATTTTGCTCATCTAAGCTTTTATTCATCTGTCTTAAAATTTATTAGCTGCTGTAACAATTAATTTTCTCATATTGGAGGTACTTAACCGAATTACTGCAACCATAAATCATGGAATATTTATAAACTGAAGCGAGTAAAAATTTAATTTTTAAAAATTTTATTGCTATTAAACCTGCATAAATTTAATTTACAATAGGCTATGCATGAGATGAATTATCCGGGAACTTACTAATGAATTAGAATTTAGTTTCTATAAAAATTATTTTAATGAAATTTTATTAATATATATTATAATTATTCTGGTGAAATTATGAATTCATACATTGTTAATACAGATACTGATTGGTACAATTATATTGTTAAGAATACAATATCTTATCCAGTATTTTGGTTCAAAAGAGATTCAACTCCGAATGCTAATGCCATTCAAATAGGCAATTTATTTTTTCTTCGTATAACATCTACTCAACCACCAGCTATAAAACATATGCTTTATTGTAGGTTCTTAAAGTGAGTGCTATTAAATTTCGTCAGCAATGTGGGACAAAGATGCAGGTATTTAAACGCATACGTTTTATAGCTAAACGTTGGTCCCAATTTGTAAAATGAAACACCTTCTTTACATATTTACACTCTTACCGTTTTTTAGTCTTGGCCAAAATTCCATTTCAAAAAATGACATTGAAATATATACTCAAATAACTTTAATTGAAGTTGACTCGAAAGACATAAATACTTTTAAACAAAATCTTGAAATACTTTCAAACATTGCAAAACAGGCCGAGTTTAATGAAAATTATGACTGGCTGACATATCAAAGTGACTCTGACGAGTTTCTAATTATAACTTTCAGTGATAGTATTCAAGGTTTACTTACATTAGACCATTTTGAAAAACAATTTATTTCAATACGAGAGGATGTTGCTTTTAAAAACTCTATGAGAAACTTCAATAAACTTGGAATTAATATAAAGTCTAATTTCATTCAAGAAATGATATTACCCTGGAGTACTATATCAGAAATGTCCGTAACGGAATTCCCTTTAGCTGAAATGGTGGAATATTCTTATTCATTGAAAAAAATAAGCGAAATAGACTCGATTTTACGAAAGATAACTAGGCTATTAAAAGAGACTAATTATCCATATCCTTTAGAGGGTAATAGAGGATCTATTGGAGCCTATTCCAAATTAATTCTTGTTTGGTTCTTGGATGATTTCCAAGCATATCGAAACGAAAAAAGCATAAAAACTTGGTTGACTAAAATTGGCAGGTATAAAGAATATCTTGATTTATCTGCTCGATTGGATGAGCTGACCACTCATAAAAAGGTTTATCGACTGACTTATATCGAAAAGCTAAGCAATTGAAAAACTAATCCCGACACCGTATACGCAATCGGCAGAGATGAAATTTCAAAAGTTGAAGAAAGTTTTATGACTGCTTTTCCTGATATGATTGTCACAATGGACAGCCTAGTTAAAACTTCAAAAGGTTTAGAGTTTTATTGGACGTTAACAGGCACTAACACAGGTCCAGACGGTGCGGGGAATAAAGTAAAAATCGGTGGTGTTGAGCTTTGGCAAATGGACGACAACGGACTTATTAAAGAATCTCAAGGCAGCTTTGATTCTGAAGAATATAACAGGCAGATTAAATATGATGTTGAGTAAAAAATGAAGAATAGTTTTGTAGTAATAAAATGTCCGGTTAAACATAAAGCTAAAACCAAATGACAAATAATATTAAAATTCACAATTCAAAAGAAGGAAATAAATTGAAAAGAAAAATTAATATTGTACAGTTCACCGGCATTGTTATAATTATATTTTTAGCAATGATTGGATGCAAGGAAAATATCAAAACTGCAACTCCGGAAGAACTTTCACAAATGAATAAAGATTTTGCAAAAGCCTTAAATAACAAAGACGCTGAGGCTGCTTCATTACTTTATGCAGAAGATGCTTCATTGCTGCCTCCGAATGCAACAATTGTTACCGGCAGAGAAAATATTAAAAAGTATTGGCAGGGTGCACTTGATGCAGGCACTGCCGACGTTTCTGTCTCTACGATTTCTACAGATAGTGATGGTGATTTGGGATATGAAATAGGACGATTTCAATTAAGTTATCCAGGTTCAGACGGAAAAATGGTAGTGGATAAAGGTAAATATACTGAAATACTTAAACGTATGGCTGATGGGAAATGGATCTCCATATATGGAATATGGAATTCAGATCCTTCAGAATCAGAAAAATGATTAATTAGCCAGCTGCCATTTAGCTTAAATCAACTAACTGTCACGGTCACCGGGACCGTGACAGATAACTATAATCTTACTTCAGCAAAACAATCTTTTTAATATCAGAATAATTCCCCGCAGTAATTCTGTAGAAATAAACTCCCGATGAATAGCTTGCAACATTAAATTCAATTTTATGATTAAATAAAAATAAACGGTGTTGAAGCACGGAGATAATTTCGTGTATTCAAGAAAATCTAAATATTGCAAGTAAAAAAATAAATTAATAACTTGCTGTAAAACGGAGTAATAATAAATGAGAACTGATTTTCCAATCGATGGAATGGAATTGACACATATCCTTGTTGTTGGCAGTCTTGAAGCTGCCAGAGAATTTTATACAGATGTTTTAGGTGCTTCAGTATATAGGGAATACGGTGGAACATCTTGCGTATTAAAATTCCAGAATAGCTGGCTGCTGCTGGTTACTGGAGGAGGCCCGACTGAAGATAAACCAGAAGTAACTTTTGCACCGCCGGAAAATCTTAATTCTGTCAGCCATGCGATGACGATTCGTGTACCTGATTGTCAACAAGCGTATGAAATACTAAAAAAGAGAGGAGCTCAGTTTTTAACACCGCCTTTGAACAGTGGATATGAAATTCGCTGTTTTTTTCGGGACCTTGACGGACACTTATTTGAAATAAGTCAAGTTGATTAAAAAAGTTATTTCTAATTTGATTACCTCACAAGCATGAGTCCCTAAGAGAACTAATATTCGGAATTTATTTCGGGATCGTTTGCAATGCAATTTTATGAAAAAGAGATGCTGAATCAAGTTCAGCATGACTAGTTAATAGTTTCCGGACACATTCCTCACCATGACTTTAAGATAGCAGTTTACTTCAACAAAACAATCTTTTTAATATCCGAATAATTTCCTGCGGTGATCCGGTAGAAATAAACCCCCGATGCGAGGCTTGAAGCATTAAAATTAATTTCATGAATGCCTGCACTTTTTATTTCATTTACGAGAGTGCTTACTTCCCTTCCTAAAATATCGTAAACTTTTAATGTTACTTTTTCTTCCAAGGGAATTTGATATTTTATTTTTGTAGTCGGGTTAAAAGGATTCGGGTAATTCTGATAAAGCTTAAATTGTTTTACGGTTAAAATATTTTCATCGGCAACATCAACCGTAACCGAATCAGTTCCGTAATAAAATATCTTTGCCTGGTACTCATTTAAATTTATCGGGAAATTGCTGCGCTGTGAAGGAGAAACTTCCTGAACAGTTCCATCAATTAAATTTGTTAAATAATATTTGTTGGCTCCGTCCCACGGCAAAGTACTTATGTCAATTGAATCAGAAAGAATTGCACCTTTAAAGTTTGCCGCTGTTATCAAAATATTATCACCGCTAGTTGAAGAATAAGTATAAATTTTAGACGCTTCACTATTGGTTAATCTTGTTATTTGAGGATTGTGTACAAACTGTTTTCTAATCTGAATTAATTTTTGAAAGTACGGTAAAATATTATCGGGATCGCTCCAATCAATTTTGCCGCGGTTAGTTGTTTCGCCAACCTCGCCGCCTGAATAAATTAGAGGGACGCCATTTAACGTGAATAACATTGTATGTGCTAATTCGGATCTTTTTGCATCAAACGCAGAAGTCATTCTAACTTCATCATGATTTTCAACGAACTGAAAAGGACGTGCATAAGAATTATAATGCCTCATCACTTCATTATTAAAATCATCAATAGAATTTGTGCCTGAAATAGCACCCAGCAGCTTGTTTCTTAAATCCCAATTATTTGCCGAGTCAAATCTTTTTTGAAAAAAAGTTGAATCGGATGAAGAAGCTTCAGCTTCAAGAAAAACTTCCGGCTTGATATTTTTTAATCTCTCACGCCATTCCGGCCAGAAGAGATTGCTTCTCTGTTCAACTCCCCAGGCAACGTCGCATCTAAAGCCGTCAATATCATAAGTTCTAACCCAATGCTCGGCAACATCAATAAAATATTTTCTTACATCGGGATTTTGATGGTTCAAGTTAGGAAGGGTTGCCCAATCAAATAAGAAATCAAAATTTGAATTTCCAGGCTCGCCGCTCCAAATATAAAAATTAGCGTAAGGCGAATACTCCCGGTATTGAAATACATTCTGCATAAAAGGATGCTGAATCGATGTATGGTTAACAACATAATCAAGAATCACTTTTATGTTTGCATTCTTCAGTTCGTTCATCATCTGCTTAAATTCTGCTTCGGTTCCGTAATCTTCTTCAAACCCATAATAATCTGTTATCTCATAACCGTGAATGGTTGGCCCGGTGTAAATCGGCATAAACCAAATTGTGTTAATACCCAATTCTTTCATGTAAGGTATCTTATCTATCACGCCTAAAAATCCGCCTTGATCAGAAAATGTTCTCGGATAAATTTCATAGACTATTGCATCATCTATCCAACCCGAATGTTCATTAATATCAGGTATACGCACTACACCGTTTTCAATTTTTACAAAAATTCTAGCAGTTTTGGTTCTATTTTTAGGGTCTCTTGCTCTAACATTAAAATAATATTCTCCATCCGTGGATGGCATAGAAATCACCGCAGTTGAACCAGCCGGGGCTATATTTGCGAGCGACGGATTGCGGAGATCCTGCGACCAGGTATAATTTAAACTAAGTCCTTCCGGAGAAGATGCTGCTGCCGTAAGTGTGACCTGTTTGTTGTCTACAGTTCCGCTGACAGTAATGGCCGGCGTATTATCCGGGTTATATGACAATACAATTGTTTCTGAAATTGAATTGAAGCCTTTACTGTCCGTAGCGCTTACATAGGCACTATTGTCACCGGTTTTCAAAGTTTCGGGAATTGCGAATTGGCCGTTCACAACTGATTCAGAAGTCTGGACTCCATTGTAAGAAAATAACATGGTATGAATTGAAGTATCGCTAAGTTCGCCATGAATTGTAATTTCGGGATGGAAGTATTCAACTCCCGGTGTTAAAAAAGTTATAACCGGGCCGTAAGTAGCAAGGCTATCGGAAATGTCTGTTGACTTAAGCGGAAGTATGCCTCTTCCCTTTCCATCAAGCCTAACAAAGCTTGGCCCCATTTTTTGTCCGGCGGGAATATAATTTGCAAGCATTCGATTCTGCCAAAATCCGCTCCTGATAAATGCTGCATCGTAAATATCAGGATCTTCATCTGTATTAATTCCGCCGTCACTTGCAGTTATTTCATAAGCATTTCCGCTTTTATCTTCAGCGGCAATGTATGAAAATAAATAAATATATCGTTTGTTCGTCCAGCCGGATAACAAACTATCCAATAATTGTAAGCTGACTTTAAAATTAAATTCATTGCTTACTGCAGCATCGCTATTCACATAAATTAATAAATCACTGTAAATTAATGGACTGCGGCTGGTTATAAATCTATTTTCTTTAGATGCATTTTCATAAGAGTTTCCCGGTGCACCTATCAAAGCCATCAATCCGCTATTCTGCCAATCGAAAGTTTTTATATCCAAACCAATAGGATCGCTTACAACAGTTGTGGTAGGATTTGAAATTATCAATCCTATTCTTGTTCTATCCGAAATTTTTCTCATTTTAATATTGAATTGAAGAGAATCATGTGTCGGAGTTTCATCAATTTGAGTGGATAGAATATCACCCGAACCACTATCAACTCCTACAGGATAAGTATACGGCTCATCGTAAACTGCATCAACAATTAATTTGCCTGTACTTTTTGAATAAACACCGTAAGAATAAACTTCGCGGGCTGAAACGCCTTCCAAATTTGAATACATAACTGTTACTGTATGTCTTCCTTCACCTATAAAATTTATCGACGCACTAAGAAATAAGCTGTCGGCATAATAATTAGATGAAACCAGGTTCCCATCAACTTGAAGTTGAACGTGTGATGGATCAACCCCGGCAGATTTCACACCCGGCTTTAAAAGAGCTTTAAAATATACTCCGGACGTATCATTTTTATAAACAGTCTGTTCTGCCGGAGTGATTAGTTTAATTCGAGCAATTGAATCTGCAACTGCATCAACTAGATTATTATTATCAGGCGTATCTGCATATTTAGGTTCATCGGGATCGTTTATCCAAAATTGACTATTCAATTTCATTTTGTATTGATAGCTGCCTGCTTCCATATTTACGGTGCCTTCCCATAAATCTTTGCCTGCATTATATTTTAATGGATTTAAGGCATCGTTAAAATTATTAAACTCGCCCGCAGCCGACACATTGGTTATATCCTGAGTAAGGAATGATTTTGAATTATTTGCATCATAATAAAAATCAACCGGCACAATATAAACTACGTAGTCAGGATCTCTTTTAAATTTTGAAGTTTTTGTTGCTGTTCCAGCAGATGAACTTACTTCCACAGTTACAGTATGATCACCAACATTTAAAGCAGGGCTTGGCTGATATAAAAATTCCTTCTTTGATGCGTTGTAATATTGCTTAGGATTTACAATATCGACATTATCAACAGTGACTTTTAAAGTATTAACGTCCAATGGATTTTCCGGAGTAAAAGCAAAGATTGCCCGAATTGGCAAACCTGCATCGGTAGTGTCGACAAACTTATTTCCTTTTGAATTTACATCTCTTGGAAGCAAATAAGTAATCATCGGGTCTTTAACTTCAAGCATAGAGTTATTATTATCATTTATATTTATTTCAGGGTTGTCAGGATCAGTGTACGAAAAACTCCAATTAGCATCCATAACAAACTTGTAATTATGAACTACTCCAATTGCAAGGTTTATGGTAACTTCATATTCACCGTCATGTTCAGGATCAGTCATATTATCTTCAGGCAGGTTATTTTGCCAGCCGTTAAATGTTCCAGAAACACGCAATGTATCAAAAGCTGTATAATCAGGTGTAAAGTGTAAAGTAACGGGAAGAGTTTGCGACTGAACGACTGAAGTGAATAAAAAAAGAAATCCAATTAAAAAAATAAAGTAAAAATTTTTTCTCATAAAATTACTCTCCTTATAGTAAACGGAAGGATTTTATATGCTAAAAAATCCCCAAACAATTAATAAAACTTAATGAGAATATGATTTAAAAACTATCTGAAAAATCATCCTAAAATGCAGATGGTTTTGCGGAAATGGTTGTTATTGAAATGTATTTTAGCTTTCCCCAATTTTAATTGAAAAGTAAATTTATCTCAAAAAAAAATCCATCGCCAGAAAATAATTTCAGCGATGGACCTAATTATCTATTTTAAGTTTTTATAACTTAGCTGTTCATATCAGGATTTACTTTCAGATTATTTATAACACCCACTATACCTAATACACTTGAAAATTCATCTTTAATGTTATTTTTTGTCCATAAATCACTCACAGTACCAGATACAGTAACGACTCCATTCTCTACGGAAATATTCACATTTTTAGGATTGGTTAATGGAAATTCATCAAGCAAAACAGAATGTAAAATACCCTTTAAATTTTCATCAGACAATGCCTTTAGTACAGGCAACAGTTCGATATTGTTGGCTAAACTTTTCACACCTTTTTCGGATGATGCAATGGTTGCTGCCTCTAATTTTTCTCTGAAAAAACTAACCTTTCCAGATAAAATAACTAGTCCATTATCAACATGAACACTAATTTTTTGAGGTTCTTTTATAAGACTATTCCGGTTTATATCTTCCCGAATATTTGCTTTAATTATATCATCGGGTACTAAATCAGTTTGAACTATAATATTATTAGATATTTTTTTTACACCTCTTACATGTGAAACAATTTCAAATATCCTTAACCTATTATATAAAGATTTTACAGTTCCTTCTATCTGAATGTTGCCATTTCCAAGGTTTGTTATATCAAAATTTTCTGTATCATATCTTTTTGCAATTGCAGAGTTAACCCTATCAGTTAGTTTGTCTCCCGAATTGCTTCCGAACGACAATTGTGCCGTTCCAGCCATTAATAATATTGTCAATAATAATGATGATATCATTTTTAAATTCGATAATCTATAATTAATCATGGTTTTCACCTGTCCTTTCATCTTTGGTTGCTTAACTTATACTTAATTACAAAATAAAAGATTTAGCTCATTATTCAATGATTTATATCAAAAAATAAAGATAACTAGGTATTCATGTGAGATGGAGGACCTATTTATATAGAAATAAATTAAAAAACTTAGGTTGGTATAAGAATAAAATCTGTTTTTAGGCATCTATTGGATGTTGCCATTATACAAATCAATCTATAACTACCTTAAGGCAGGCAAATTATTAAAAACTAAATGTAAATGGAGCATTAATTCTTAAGCAGAGCAATTTGTGAGGCTAATTTCCTATTGATTCCAGTAACTTGTAAAAAGCTGTAAACAGCCTCTGAAGCCCGGTTTAGGTGCATTAGGATCGCCCTCCTTAAAACCTAATGGAAAT
>CAZRMA010000059.1:4945-13275 GCA_964600655.1 uncultured Ignavibacteriaceae bacterium | reverse complement strand
TTCAATAAAATAATTAGAGGATGAAATAAAAATGTTAAAAAAATTGAAAAAGTAATTGGAATTAAAAACGAGCTTAGTGACATAAGAATAAAAACGAATAATGAGAACGAGATAAAGCCTAAAAAGTAGGTAGACATTTTAATGTGTTTGGTTGTTATTTCCTCAAATGTTTTCATTAATTATTCTTTCAATTGTAAACAAATTCTTTAAGAAATTTATCGCCGTGGAAATACATCCATGTACATTTTTTATAATTTTCATTTTGAAGCTTAGTAAAGCTAATATCGCCGGAATAACGAGACGACATTGCAGCCATTTTTCGGGCGCGCTTAAAATCTAAATTCTCCAGCATGAACTGTGAAAGCTTATAAACTGCGTAACTGCTTCTATAATCGTCAACAGCAATTGTTCTTTTAAATTGTGAAATAAATATATAATAATTCTCTTTTAAATTTCTAGAAAGCTCAGTAATGGCCGGAAATGAATAATACACATACGTATCTTTATTCAATTCATTTAGAATTAAATATTTATTTAAAGCATCGCTTTTTAAATATAGAGAAAGCAGCGTGTCACTATGTGAAATTCTATTTCTTAACCCGGCTAAGTTAAACAAAGTCCTGTTTGGATTTTGTTCATTTAAAATTTTATATAAGGAATCTGCAGCTATTGTGTAATAATTTTTTGCCAGTAAATCGGCTAGTTGAAACTCCGTTGTATAATAGTATGCTGTATTTTTAAATCCTTCAAGATTATCTTCTAACAATTTTAAAGCTTCTTTACTATTCCCCAATTCATTAAGACTATTTGACAAACCTACCAATGCAGAATAATTATTTGAAACATTTAATATTTCCTTAAAAATCTTTTTCGCTTTAGAATAATTTTTTGACTGATATTGCGCCCAACCATCTTTCAATCTGCTTGAAATATATCTTGGACATACCTTACTAAAAATTGATTTTCTTCCAAAAAAATAATTTGCAGAATTTTGGTTTGCTGCCGAAATAGATCTAATAAATTTATAATATTCTGATTCCAATTCACTTACTGGTTTTTTATAAATTTTAACAAAATCTATATCGGTATACAATTTTTTTACATTATTAATTCCATAATGTTCAATTAAATATTTAATAAACGAGCCAGCATAAATGTAAGACAAACTTGAAGTATTAGTTAAAAATGAATAACCGGTAAATAAATCTTTAATATTAACTTTAAATCCATTTTTGTACGCAAGAGCTGCCATATAATGTATATCGTATTCGGCATAAAACGGATCTGCAGCAACTGCAACACCTTCAATTAAAGATGGATTTATATTTGCCGCAACTTTAAAAATACCTGATCCGAATTTGCTGCTTATAACATGCGCGATTTCATGTCTAAGTGTTGCATCATAATTATCATAAACTGTAAAACATTGGTGAAGCCAGGGTTTGGCTATATCAGCATTTTCAGTTCCTAGCAATTCTTTCTTTTGTTTTGAATCTTTAAAAATAAATGAATTTATTTTTGCGTTCATCTTTACCCGGAAAAAGAAACTCAATTGCCCATAATAATATTCATGATGGAGCGCAATAGCTTTTATTAAATTTTCATCTATTGATGCAGAATAATGAATTTTAAAATGAGGCGTGTCAATCTCTTTATTTAAATAATTTGTCATTCTATTATAATCTGTAGCATAACCAAAAGATGGAGATAAATAAATAAACAACGATGAAATCAAAAAAGAAATAGCGAAAAAGCTTTTTGAGGAAACTTTCGAAATTTTAAAATAAATTCTATAAGAAAAATAAAAGAGAAAGAAAAAGAAAATAATATTTAAAGAACGATAGATTACTAATTTTAAATCTACACTTAGTCCTTCGTCATAAATAGTTCCCGGGAAATAACCAAACAAAGGATTATAAAAAAATATTTGCGGGTTAAAATAAAATTCGAATAGCGGTATAAGAAGAATTAAGACATATAATAAAATGAATCTTATAATTGCCCAATTTTTACTGAACAATTTTACAAAAAATCCTATAGCAGCACCGATTAAAACTGATGGAGCTGTTAAGATTAGATAAAATTTAATCCCATCACAGAATGAACAGCTTATAGAAAAAAAAGAATGTACGATAGATATGAAAGCAGGGAAAAATAGAAACAGAGAGAATGAAAAGAATAATGCTTTGGTTAATTTGTCTTTATCTACTTTACCTCCATCTACTTTTTTAAGTAGAATGATTACATAAATTCCGCTAAAAAAAGAAAGCAGTAGAGAATTTAATGCAGAAAATTCATAGCCGAAAATATTTGTAAGCGGTAAAAATAATAGTAGAATATTAAATGAAATAATTAAGAAAAGAAATAAAGAAAAATATTTGGATTCAAATAATATTTTTTTTGATGAAGACAAGTTAAAATTCAGTTCCCGCTACTCTTTCGATATCTGCACCAAGCGATTTTAATTTTTCTTCAATTCGCTGATAACCTCTATCGAGATGATAAACCCTTAACACTTCAGTTGTTCCTTCCGCAGCCAAACCGGCAAGCACCAAAGAAGCACTCGCACGTAAATCAGTTGACATAACCTTGGCAGCTTTTAAATTTGAAACACCTTTAACTATCGCAGTATTTTCATTGACTGTAATATTAGCGCCTAACCTTTGAAGTTCGGGAACATGTTTAAATCTATCCAGGTAAATATTGTCAGTGATAGAAGCAGTGCCGGAAGATAATGACATTAAAGCGGTCCATTGTGCCTGCATATCAGTGGGAAACCCGGGAAAAACCGAGGTAACAACATCCGTAGGTTTTAATTTCAAATTAGATGCATCTAATTCTATTATGTCATTTTGATAGGTTAATTTACAACCGCAATCTTCAAGTTTAGATAAAACCGCAGTTAAATATTTAGATGAAATATTTTTTAATTTAATTTTACCCTTAGTTATTGCAGCAGCAACTAGCATTGTCCCGGCTTCAATTCTATCCGGAATTGTTAAAAACTCGGTTGGTTTTAATTCATCCACTCCTTCAACAGTTAAAGTTGAAGTATTTTTGCCTTCTATCTTAGCTCCCATTTTTATTAAGAACTCAATCAAGTTGGTAATTTCCGGTTCCATGGCAGCATTATAAATAACAGTTGTTCCTTTAGCTAAAACCGCCGCCATTAAAACATTGCCGGTGGCACCAACTGAAGAAATATCAAAATTAATTTTTGTTCCGACCAGCTTATTTGTTTTTGCAATTATATAACCTTCTTCAAGATCAATTTCTGCTCCTAATTTTTTCATACCTTCAAGATGAAGATTAACTGGACGCGGACCCCAAGCGCAGCCACCTGGCAACGAAACTTTCGCCTGTCCAAATCTTGCAAGCAGTGGCCCTAAAACATAAATGGAAGCTCGCATTTTTTTTACGTGTTCGTATGGTGCAAAAAAACTATTTATGCTTGAAGAATTTATTTCCAGTTTGTGCGAATTAAAATTAATTTCAGCGCCCAGCTCTTTTAATAATTTAATCATTGTGTAAATATCATTGAGCTCAGGGGTATTATTTAAAATAGTTTTGCCCGAGGTTAAAATCGTTGCCGGCATTAAAGCTAATGATGCATTTTTGGCACCGCTAACTTCAATTTCACCTTTTAATGCTTTCCCGCCATTTATTACAAATTTGTCCAAACCGTCCTCGAATTAGAATTTATGAAATGAATATTGATAAAAATAAGCTGCGAAAATCTTAATTATTAGTAAAATCAAATTAAATATTAAGTTATGTAAAATCAATTTGAAGATGTTGAAGCAATTCTCAAATGTGCTTTAAGTTAAACTATAGTTTTAAGATTCCTGTATTGATAAAACCCAAGGAGAAAATCCAAAAAATTACTGTAATTAAATCTACAAAGCTTCATTAATATATCTCATATTCCGAATAATTTAAGGATTTTTAATTGTTTGTTTTAATTTGCAATGGGTCTAATTTTTATTATTATTGAACATCATACTAGCATTACTTATCAAAAAAATTGTCTAAACTAAAGGAACTTGATGGATACAGCAAATCTATCTAAATCAAACTTATTACTTCAAGAAGAAAACAAGCGCCTAAGAACTGCTATAGAAGAACTGTCGGTGTTGAATGAAATATCTACGGCTATTTCTTCAACACAACCATTGGAGGAAATTATAGATCTAATCGTTCGCAAATGTGTTAAGAATATGAAGGTTGAACAGGGTGCAGTTATGCTTCTAGATGAAAAAGATATTGACAAACCATTCCGTACAATGATACGCAAACAAGATTCTGTTTCCAATATACTCCCTTTCCGGTTTGATACACAGCTTACCGGATGGATGCTTAAAAATAAAACTCCCCTTCTAATTAATGATCTTGAAAAGGATACAAGATTTAAGTATATGGTTAACGAAGATTTTCCTATTAGATCTCTTCTTAGTGTCCCGATGACAGTAAAAGGAAAAATGATAGGCCTTCTCACTATATTCAATAAAAAAACTGACACTGGATTTGTAAATAATGATCAAAGGCTTCTTGGTATAATAGCAGCACAGTCCGCACAGATAATAGAAAATGCAAGACTGTATCAGGAGGAACAGGCGTTTCAACATCTTCAAGAAGAAATGCGGCTTGCTTATGAGATACAAGTTAATCTTCTGCCAAAATCGCAACCGGATATTTTTGGTTATCAAATCTCCGGTAAAAGTATTCCAGCCAAAGATGTGGGGGGCGACTATTATGATTTTATAGATATACACGAAGACAAACTAGCGTTTTGCGTTGCTGACATTTCAGGCAAAGGAATTCCTGCTGCAATACTAATGGCAAACGTTCAAGCGTCTCTAAGGGGACAAGCAAAGCTCAATAGATCATGCAAGGAATGTGTTTCATTCACCAACGACATTCTTTTCCATAATACTTCTCCAACGAAATTTGCTACTCTTTTTTATGCAATTCTAAATAAGAAAACTAATGAAATTACATACTGTAATGCAGGACATAATGAACCATTTCTTTATTCAAGTGAAAATAAATTATCTAAATTATCCGTCGGCGGTATGATTGCCGGAGTTATGCCTTCGTTTCCGTTTGAAGAAGAAACGATAACATTTCAAAAAGGCGAATTACTTATTCTCTTTTCTGATGGAATTACCGAAGCCATGAATAGTGATGAAGAAGAATTTAGTGAAAAAAGATTAGAAGAAGTCATTATGAATAACCGAAATGAACCTTCTGAGAAATTAATCGAAGTAATTCTTAAAGAGGTTGCTAATTTTACAGGCAATTCTCCACAGATGGATGATATGACATTAGTTGTGATTAAACGTGAAAAATAAAATTGCAAATAAATAAATCTTCGGCTTTAGCCTAGCTTCGTAATTAGAATGGGAGAAAAAATATGTACATGCGTTTTTTACAATTGAAGGTTGATAAAAGTGCGGTAGAAAAATTTAAAAAATTTTATGAAGAAACAATTTCTCCAAAGCTGCAAAAAATGTCTGGATGCCGGTTTGCTGGACTTATAAGTTCTCAAAAAAATGAAATCATTTCACTTACTTTTTGGGATACTTCAGCCCAAGCAGAGAATTATGAGAAACTTGGTGTTTTTCAAAATCTATTAGACGAATCCAAACCTTTTCTATCCGAATCTACTGAATGGAAAATAAATCTTTCAGATAAAATGGAATTGGAATATTCATCGGTCGATGAGGAACCCGTAATTAAAAAATATTCTGTGAAGGCTCAAAAAAATGATGACGCGGATTTATCTATCTCCGGTTCTAATATGTTTGTCAGAATTGTTTCAGCAAAAATTCATAATAGTAAACTGGAAGAATTTAAAAAACTTTATACCGAAGTTTTAATTCCGGAATTAAAATCAGTAAAAGGCTGCCGCTATATGTATTTAATAGAAAGTACAAATGAAAAAGATGAATTTATTTCATTAACAATCTGGGATGATAAAGAAGCTGCGGATAATTATGAAGCCAGCGGGAAGTATTCTGAACTTGTTAATAAAGTTAAACACACATTTTCACAATTTTATCTTTGGAAAATGGCTCTTGAAAAAGATTATAATGCAAAAGTGCAGACCACTGAAGATTTAAAAGTTGAGCACTATAATTTGGTTACTGGGAAAAGTTTTTTAAAGTAAATTAAATGCAATATCAATTTCTTCCATTCTAAAAAAATAATAGAAAATATTTTTGAAGTAATTTATCAATGAAAATGAATATTCTAAAATCTTTGACATTACTTTTTTTGGTTTTGTTAATTGGTTGTCAATCAAATGGTTTTGTCCCAAGAGAAGGATATATAACTGTTACCGGCGGAAAAGTTTGGTATAAGATTGTAGGCAGTGGAGAAAAAACTCCCTTAGTGTTATTGCATGGCGGTCCAGGTGTCCCAAGCTATTATTTAAAGCCAATGACTTCATTAGCAGATGAAAGGCCTGTAATTTTTATTGATCAACTTGGATGCGGCCGATCTGATAGAATTACTGATACTACCTTAATGACTATAGATAGTTATGTAAATGAATTGAAGCAGATTCATGATTCGCTCGGTTTAAAAGATTTTTATTTATTCGGACATTCATGGGGGACAATATTAGCAGTTGAATATTATTTTGCACATCCAGATGGAATTAAATCTTTAATTTTAAGTGGACCTGCTTTAGACCTTCACAGATGGACTAAAGATGCGGACACGTTAATTGCTGCCCTACCTGACTCTATTCAAAAAGCAATAAGAACAAATGAAAAGAAAGGGACTTATGATTCACCGGAATATGTTGCTGCAGTTGATTACTATTACAAATTGTATGTTTCTCGTAAACTCCCCTGGTCAGCTGATATAGATAGTTCATTTTCACTAGCAGGAGCGAATGTTTATATGCAAATGGATGGTCCAAGTGAATTTACAATAACCGGAAATTTACGTGACTATGATGTAACAACCAGACTGCGGAATATAAAAGTTCCAACCTTATTTATCGGCGGCGAATATGACGAAGCAAGGCCATCAACAGTTAGATATTATTCTAGTTTGGTTCCAAATTCTGAATCAGCAATAATCCCAAATGCTGGACATCTATCTATGCAGGATAATCCCGAAGCAAGCAATCAGGCTGTTGGGGATTTTATGCATAAAATTGAAAAGTAAAATAAATATGGTAGGCAAAACAATTCTTCATTACAAAATCTTAGATAAGCTCGGCGAAGGAGAAATGTGTGAAGTATTCAAAGCTCAGGATACCAAACTCGACTGTTTTGTTGCATTGAGGTTTCTTACTTCCCAGTAAACTGCTTCTGAAAATGATAAAGTAAGATTAAAAATATAATATATAAAACTTAATGAACAATCTGAACGATCGTACCTGCGATTCTGAACTTTATTTTTTTTGTAAAACCGTTGTTCATAGTATGTTCGTAATTTAATACGACATTAAATTAGATTAAAAAGTTACTATCTAATCCGAGTTAACTAAAGGAGTCAAAATGAAATTATTTAAGTCAAAAGTTATTTTCATTCTTTTATTACCGATATTCATTTATTCTCAATCCAAAGTTTTACCAGCAACTAAAGGAAAATACGACGGCTTTAAAAAATATTCCGGCTATTTTAATTTTTACTGGGATAGCAAAGAAGGCAAAATATGGCTGGAGATTGATCATCTTAATGAAGAATTTCTTTTGGTGAATTCTCTTTCCCATGGTGTCGGTTCTAATGATCTTGGTCTTGATCGTGGACAAATTGGAGATAATAGGATAGTAAAATTTGAAAAATTCGGGAATAAAATATTATTAGTGCAGCCAAATTATTCATACAGGGCAATTACAGCTAATGCGCAGGAAAGAAAAGCGGTCAATGAATCTTTTGCAGAGTCAGTTCTTGCAGGTTTCCAGGACTCTACTGAGGAGAATGGAAAATCTCTAATTGATATAACCCAGTTCCTGATCTCTGATATGCATGGCGTTAGTGAAAACCTAAAGGAACTGAAACAGGGTAATTATAATCTTGATCAATCCCGTTCTGCAATATCAATCACGGGTACAAAAAACTTCCCTCTTAATTCTGAGTTTGAAGCTATCCTAACTTATACAGGAAATGCTGCAGGCGAGTATGTCAAACAGGTAGTTCCTACACCGGATCTAATAACAGTGCACGAACATTATTCATTTATAAAACTTCCGGATGATGGTTACAAACCAAGAGAGTATGACACGCGTGCAGGTTATTTCGGAATTAGTTTTATGGATTTTGCTGTTCCAATCGGTGAACCAATAGTACAAAGATATATAATCAGGCATAAC
>CAZRMA010000059.1:0-4845 GCA_964600655.1 uncultured Ignavibacteriaceae bacterium | reverse complement strand
CACGGATCAGGCAGCTTGCAGCACACGAAACAGGACATACGCTTGGATTGCAGCATAATTTTACAGCGAGTATTTCAAATAGAGCATCAGTCATGGACTATCCTCATCCATTAATAAAAATTAAAAAAGACGGTACACTCGACCTCTCTGATGCATATGCAGTTGGAATTGGTGAGTGGGATAAACGCGCCATTATATTTGGTTACTCTGAGTTCCCTGTTGGTACAAACGAAAAGGAAGCATTAAATAAAATAATTGATAAAACAATTTCATCAGGGCTAATGTATATATCAGATGAAGATGCGAGACCTTTGGGAAGCGCACATCCATATGCACACCTTTGGGATAATAATTCGAATCCTGTTGACGAGTTGAATAGAATGATGAAAGTTAGAAAAATAGCGCTGGATAATTTTTCGGAAAATAATATACAGGAAGGACAGCCTTTGGCTGCACTTGAAAATGTTCTCGTTCCTATATACCTGCTGCATCGTTATCAATTGGAAGCCGCAGCAAAATCACTTGGGGGCCTTTATTATACCTATGCAGTCAGAGGAGATGGGCAGAAAATTACAGAAATAGTTCCTGCTGACAAACAGCGAAAAGCTCTCGATGCATTATTAAACACAATAAAGCCTTCTGCACTGGAAATACCGGAGAGGATATTAAAAATAATACCCCCTCAGCCTCCAGGATACAATAGAACCCGAGAAAATTTTTCTTCGAATACAGGGCTGACTTTTGATCCGCTTTCAGCTGCAGCTTCAGCAGCCGAACTTACTATAAGATTAATTTTACAGCCTCAAAGAGATGCACGATTAATTGAATATAATTCCAGAGACAGCGCCTGCCCTTCATTAAGCAAAGTTATTGATAAACTTATTTCAGCAAGTATTTTGTTAGAACAAAAAAACAAAAAGGAAGAAGAGATTAAGGAAGTTGTTGATAATATTGTTCTGGATCATCTTATATCGCTTGCGAGGGCTAAAGGAACTTTAACTCAAGTTAATGCCATTGCACAACTGAAATTAGAAAATTTAAAAAAGCATTTAATTTTACAAACAAAATCGATTAAGGAAGAAAGCATACTTGCACATTATGAATATCTAATTTCTAAGATTAATGACTTTGAAAATAATCATGATAATGTTAAGGAAATTAAAACACCGGATATTCCGGAAGGCCAGCCAATCGGAAGCGATAGTGACTTTGAATTATAGGCATTCCCCGGGGGATGGAAAAGATTCATTGCTGTAAATTATATTTGTATAAAAGAGTAATTTGAACTTTAGGATAGCAACTAAAATTCTTATTGCCTGATCCTTTTTATATGTTTAAGTTATACCAATCCATTGATAGCGAGATACACAAATGATAGGTTTAACAATAATGCATTATACCATTTTTAAGAAACCTGCCTACCGTCAGGCAGGCTCGGCGAAGCCTTTAATCATTTTGGAGGTTTCATATGATAGGTGAAATTATACTTCACTACAAGATTATTGAGAAACTCGGCGAAGGCGGAATGGGCGAAGTCTTCAAAGCACAGGATACCAAACTTGACCGCTTTGTCGCATTGAAGTTTCTCCCCTCTCTGCTTACCGCTTCCGAAGATGACAAAGCAAGATTTATTCAAGAAGCAAAAGCAGCTTCTGCAATGAATCATCCGAATGTCTGTACTATTCATGATATTCAAGAATACGAAGGCCAGCTTTTTATTGTTATGGAATTTGTTGATGGTAAAACTTTAAAAGATAAAAAAGATTCTCTTTCAGAGAAACAAATACTGGAAATAGGAATTCAAGTTGCAGAAGGTCTAGCCGCCGCACATGAAAAAGGAATTGTTCACCGTGATATAAAACCTGAGAACATTATGGTTCGTAAAGACGGAATAGCTCAGATTATGGATTTTGGTTTAGCTAAACTATATAAAGAAAGTAATGTGTCGAGGTTGACAAAAATTGGTTCAACTGTTGGAACCATGGGTTATATGTCTCCGGAACAAATACAGGGATTGGATGTTGATCACCGCACAGACATTTTTTCTCTTGGTGTAGTTCTTTATGAATTGCTCGCTGGTGAATTACCTTTCAAAGGAGTTCATGAAACTGCGATAATGTATGAGATTGTAAATGTTGATGCTCCTCCCCTTTCAAAATTAAAGGAAGGAATTGATCCTGAACTGGATGAAATAATATTAGAATGTTTGGAGAAAGACAAAGAAGAACGCTGCCAGTCGGCAAAAGAACTTGCAAAAGATTTAAGAAAAGTTAAAAAATCTTCTGGACATAGGAAGAGCAGGGTATATAAGACACAAACTTTTACTAATGTAGATGAAAATGTAAAAACTAAATCAGGCGTGTTAGATGTAAATTTTAAAAAGAGAATAATTAAAAACAAAGCTCCAATATCTATCATTTCATTATTGCTTATTGTGCTTTTTATAATGACATTCTTATTCCTGAATTCTTCCCCTGTTGTTTCCGGTAAACCTGTAAATCTTTCAATGAATATTAAAGAAGGATTGGCTCTAGGACCTTTCTCATCGTTTGCGATTTCACCGGACGGTTCTCAAATAGTTTATACTGTTAACCAGACTAATGCAAGGATGCTTTATTTAAGAGAAATTAATTCTTATGAAGCCAAACCAATCCCCGGTACGGAAGGGGCTTTGTCTCCTTGTTTTTCACCAGATGGGAAGTGGTTAGCTTTCTGGTCAGACGAAAAAATGAAAAAAACACTATTATCAGGAGGCCCTGTAACAGTAATTTTTGACTCAAAAACACCGACTCACCCTTTACCATATCTGTTTTGGGGAACAGATAAGGAAATTTATTTTTCACTGGGAATTGCCGGTGGTATATACCGTGTATCAGCAGATGGTGGTCAGTATGAACTGATAGCAAACACAGATTCCACTGAAGGGCAGGTAAGCTATCGCTGGCCTGTTCTTTTGCCTGACGGCGACAACCTGATGTTTACTGTAGAATCAGTGAGTGGAAATGCAAGCTCCCGGATTATGGTCAGATCTTTAAAAAACGGTACAACTAAAACTATTGTTGACAATGCGGAGTATTCGAATTATGTGGAACCGGATTATATATTGCTTATCAGAAATAACGCCCTCTATGCATCAAAGTTTGATTTGGGCAATCTTTCGCTAAAGGGCTCTTTAGTTCCGGTCCTAACTAATGTAACAATGATATCTCAATCGGGTCAGCCGGAGTTTGCTTTATCAGATAATGGAACAATGGTCTACCTGCCCGGTGGAACTTTGTCTAATGACAGAAATCTAGCTTGGGTAGATCACTCCGGCAAAATACTAAAAAGCACAGATTTGCATCAGCCTATTGAAGATTTTGACATCTCTCCGGATGGAAAGAAAGTTGCCGTTACTATTGAAGGTGCTGCGTGGAATATTTGGATATACGATATTGAACGAAATACTCTGAGCAGACTGACTTATGGAATAGATGCAAGAGACCCGTTATGGACACCGGACGGAAAATCGATTGTTTATGATTCATTTCGTAACGGTTACTACGGCTTGTATATAACTAATCTTGACAATTCGGGAAAAGAGAGAATGTTAATCAAAAGTAATTATTTTGTGGTACCCTATTCTATTTCAAAAGACGGGAAATACGTAGCTTATACCGAAGCTGATTCTCTCGGTAACCAAAAAATGGTTGTTAAAACATTGAATGAAAATGTACCTCCCAAAGTAATCAACAATGAGCCGTTTAATCATCAGTGGCCTTTATTCTCTCCCAATGGTAATTACATGGCTTACACCTCTAATGAATCCGGGAAACGGGAAGTTTACGTGAACACGTTTAATGGGCCAGTCAGCAAAATTCAAATTTCAACTAAGGGCGGAAATTGGCCTTTTTGGTCCCAGGATGGCAAATACCTTTATTATATTCAGGGTAAAGAATTGATGCAGGTACCAGTCAATTTTAGTTCAGGTTTTACCGCGGGCAATCCAAAGGAGGTTTTATCCAATAACTCATGGGTAAATACTATCCGCGTAATTGAAGAAATTCCAGGTTCGCAAAATTTTATGATGCTTAAGGAGGAAGATTTCGGCAATTCAAGAAATTCATTGAACGTTATTCTTAACTGGGATCAGGAATTAAAAAGAAAATTAGCGAATGCAAATTAAAGGATAATTAAAAAATGATTGGTGAAACAATACTCCATTATAAAATTCTAGAGAAACTTGGTGAAGGAGGAATGGGTGAAGTTTACAAAGCCCAGGACACAAAGCTCGACCGCTTTGTTGCTCTGAAATTTCTTCCTACTCAATTAACAGCAACTGAAGATGAAAAAGCAAGATTCATCCAGGAAGCAAAAGCTGCTTCTGCTATGAACCATCCTAATGTATGTACAATTCATGATATTCAAGAACACGATGGACAGCTTTTCATTGTCATGGAATTTGTCGATGGAAAAACTTTAAAAGATAAAAAAGAAAATTTATCCGAAAAACAAATTCTTGAAATAGGTATTCAAATTGCTGAAGGTTTAGCTGCTGCGCATGAGAAAGGCATTGTTCATCGTGATATAAAACCAGAAAATATTATGATCCGCAAAGACGGCATTGCTCAGATTATGGATTTTGGTTTAGCTAAACTTAGAGAAACTTCTGGGATGTCAAGATTAACCAAAACCGGAACTACTATGGGGACTATGGGATATATGTCTCCAGAACAGATACAAGGTTTAGATGTTGACCACAGAACTGATATATTTTCTTTAGGAGTTGTGCTGTATGAACTGCTTGCCGGAGAGGCTCCATTTAAGGGAATACATGCAACAGCAATAATGTATGAAATAGTAAAT
>CAZRMA010000058.1:2978-13320 GCA_964600655.1 uncultured Ignavibacteriaceae bacterium | reverse complement strand
CCGGATTTATTTACTCTTTCAAGAGAAAACTTTTCAATCAATTCATTTAAATAATAAAATTCCTTGTCATCACCAGCAGTCCAGCCCAGCAAAGCAACAAAGTTTATAAGGGCCTCTTTTAAATAACCTTTCGCTTTGTAATCTTCAACAGCTACATCTCCTTGCCGTTTACTCAATTTTGATCTGTCAGAATTCAAGAGTAAAGGAAGATGAGCAAATAGCGGTTTCTCCCAGCCATAATAATCGTACAGCAAAATATGTTTTGGAGTTGATGAAAGCCATTCTTCACCTCTGATAACATGCGTAATTTTCATCAAGTGATCATCAATTACATTTGCCAAATGATATGTCGGGTAACCATCACTTTTAATTAAAACTTGGTCATCAACAATATTGCTGTCAAATTCAACTTTACCTCTGACTATATCATCTATAAATATTTTTTGATCCGGCGGAACATTTAACCTAACCACATGAGGAAGATTATATTGTAAGTTTGAATTTATTTCTTCTTGCGTCAAATTCACACAATGTTTATCATACTTCGGCTGTAAGCCTTGTTTCTGCTGATGCTCACGTATCTCAGTTAATCTTTCACTGCTGCAGAAACAATAGTAAGCATGACCTTTTTTTATTAATTCTTCAGAATATTTTTTATACAGTTCTAACCGTTGTGACTGAAAGTATGGCCCAAATCCGCCATCTTTTTTAGGGCCCTCATCGAAATCTAAACCAACCCAATTCAAAGTTTCAATTAGATTTTCAACTGCTCCTTCAACAAATCTATTTCTGTCTGTATCTTCAATTCTAAGGATAAATTTTCCATTATTCTTTTTGGCAAATAAGTAATTGTAAAGTGCAGTCCTTAAACCACCAACATGCAAATAGCCAGTTGGACTTGGAGCAAACCTTACTCGAATATTTTCATTAATCATAAATCAACAGTAGATAAATAATTTTATAAATAATTTCTGATATAAGTAGAGTTAACATTTCTGTCTGTCTATAAATTTCTAACTATATTAATAATTAAAACATAGCAGAGTGTCTGTTCGACAGATTTTAATTAGCGACTGTAAAAATAGTAATTTTAAAATAAAGATTTATTCGAAGAGAGTCAGCGGGGAAAGAAGAGCCTCTAATTTACGCCAACTTTACTTTCGGTATAGAATTTTACTTTTTCTATGAATTCCTGGCTGTCAATCGGTTTTGGGATATAATCGGTGGCGCCGGCTTCTAAACATTTTTCTCTATCGCCTTTCATTGCAAAAGCTGTTAAAGCAATAATTGGAGTCTCTCTGTATTGCGGAAGCTGACGTATTTTTTCTGTTGCTTCAAAGCCATTCATAACGGGCATCTGCATATCCATTAAAATCAAATCATACTTGTGCTGTTTTGCCTGCTCTAATGCTTCCTGACCATTTTCTACTACCACTATAGATTCAAAACTATTTTTCTTTAATAGTCTGGTCACAATAATTTGTGAGTGCTTATAATCTTCAACAAGTAAAATCTTAACTGTATCTTTTTGTTTCTCAATTTCTTCCGGTTTAATTGGTTCATCAAAACGATTGATCATTGCATTTATAGTCTCGGCTAAATCTTCAATGTTCGAACTGCTCTTGTGCAATAAATCTGAAAATAATCCATCAATTTTACTTAAGTCTTCCTTGTAATTTTCCTTACCAGTATATATTATAACCGGAAGCTTGGCAAATTTTGGATTACTTTTAATCTGCTTTATTAAATCGAAGCCATTCAATTCAGGCATGTCAAGATCAATAATTGCTATGTCAATATCTTTGTTCTCGATTAAACCATATACAGCAGGCGATTTTGATTCAGCGATGCACTTAAATCCAGCTTGCAATATTGCTTCCTTCATCAAGTTCAAAGTCGGAACATCATCGTCAACAGCAAGTATAACTGAATCTTTTTTAAGTCTGTAGCTGCCTAATACTTCAACCAGGTATTTGTATTTTATGGGTTTAACAAAATATTCAACTGCACCCATTAAAAATGCTTTTTGTTGTTCTGCTTCAACTGAACAGACTATTACAGGAGTATTCTTAGCATTTTTATGCTCACGGATTTCCTTTAATAATTCAAATCCATTTGCATCTGGCAAAACAATATCCATCAAAACAGCTAGAAATATTTCTTTATCAATTGATTTTAATGCCTGTTCAGCAGAATTAACAATTATAGGATCGTAACCCCATTTATTTAAATAATTACTCAATAATTTTGAGGTTGCATAATCATCTTCGATTACCAAAACTTTATTCCGTTTCCCGGGTTTAGGCAAAGCAGATATCTGTGATTCTACCGGGGAAAGTGCTTCAACATCCAAATAAAGATTGTAAGTAGTGCCTTTTCCAATTGAACTAGAAATTTCAATTTTTCCTTTTAGCAGTTCCATATATCTTTTTGATAAAGTTAAACCAAGTCCTGTGGATGAACCGACTTTGTTCTTACTCATCTCACTTAAAGCGAATGGTTTAAATATATCTTTTAATTTTGAAGTTGAAATACCGGGGCTCGTGTCGGAAATTTTAATATGCAATTGCATGTTGTCAGAAGGCAGTACAGAAATAGAAATTTTACCACGTTCAGTCATTCTTATTGAAGTTGTGATTATGGTAACCAAAGTGAAACGAATTTTCTGTGTATCAATTTTAATAGTTTCTGGTAAGCGTTTATCTATATCAACTAAAAACTCAATGATATTTTTATCAATTTTTTCTGAAAATAACTTGACTATATCTTCAATAAATTCTTTTAAATTAATGCTAGAAGGAGTTTCTTTGCTAATTCCTGAATCTAACTTTGAAAAATCAATTAAATCATTTAACAGAGCTAAAAGATTATATGCATTTTCTTTCAGAGTTACTACATATTCATTTTGCGATGCGCTTAAATTATCTTCATTTAAAAGTGAAGCAAAGCCCATTATACTGTTAGTTGGGGTCCTAAGCTCGTGCGCAATATCAGTAATAATTTTACTAACGGAAGAGTTCGTAAATGATTTTGACCAAATATTCAGTAAGCTAATTGCTGCTTTGCCAATGGCTTCAATATTTTCTTTATCTGTTTTTGAAAATGGAGTACGTTTTGCAATTTTCAGTATTGCACCTTCAGTCGGAGCATATTGCACAAACAAGCTGCCTTCATAAACAACAAATTCGCTGGCTTGAATTTGACAATCCGCTTGTGTATTAAAAACCGGATCGCTTCCCTGTGATTTTAATCCAACACAATGTGGGCATTCAAAAATTGAATTATTTTCGTAAGACTTTTTAGATTCATTGGATTTTCCAATGCTTAATAATTTGTTATCATCGGTTATTTTAAAAATGGCTATAGACTGTAACTCGTATTCACTGACCAAAAATTCTGCTAACTGGCTTGGGAATTCATCTGAGGATTTAATAGAAGACTTCAAAAGAGCATTATATCTATTAAGGAAATCTATTTTAGAAATTTGCATATTTACCTAAACATTGCTAATTGTAGAGCTTATTTACACTTTTTTAAAACCAATTACAAATATAATTATTTGAAATTAAAATAAAAAAGAGCAACAGCCTTGAACACTAAACATTTCCGTAAAACAAGACTTGAAAGAGATGTTGATTTAATATAACAGAATTTTTTGAAAAATGTATTTATTAATTTATTAATATTTACAATTATTTGCTAAATTAATTTTTCATTATAATAAATCATAAACAAATATAAAAATCACTTATAGATTATGAAAAAAGTACTTATAATTGGCGGCGGATTTGGGGGACTAAACGTTGCTAAACATTTAGGCAATTCTGAATTTGAAATAACTATAGTGGATAAAACTAACTACCACCTTTTTCAACCTTTACTTTATCAAGTTGCAACGGCAGAATTATCTCCGGGAGATATTGCCGTACCTATTCGAGCAATTTTTCGAAAATATAAAAATGTAAAAGTTATAATGGATGAAGCTGAATCTATCGATAAAGAAAACAAAATTGTGCATTTAAAAGAGTTGGATTTGAGCTTTGATTACCTGGTAGTTGCAACCGGCTCAATGCATTCTTATTTCGGGCATGACGAATGGGAAAAAGATGCGCCTGGTTTAAAGACTTTAAGTGATGCTCTTGAAATCAGAGAAAAAATATTAAATGCACTTGAACAAGCAGAAAAAATAAAAGATCGAAATGAAAAAGAAAAATATTTGTCATTCGTAATAGTGGGCGGAGGTCCAACAGGTGTTGAACTAGCTGGAGCAATAGCAGAAATTGTAAAGCAATCATTGATTAAAGAATTCAGAAATTTTGATGAAAGTAAAACTAAAGTTTATTTAATTGAAGGTATGTCTAAATTACTTGCTTCATACCCTGATGAACTTTCAACAAGAGCAAAAGAAGATCTTCAATCAATGGGAGTAGAAGTAATACTGAACAAAATGGTAACGGAGGTTTCTTCCGAAGGTATAAAAATGGGGGATGATTTCATCAAAACGAAAAATGTTATATGGGCCGCAGGAAATACAACTTCAAAATTAATCAAATCTTTGGATACAGAAATTGATAAAGCCGGGAGAGCAATTGTTAATCATGACATGAGCATTAAAGGTTATCCTAATATTTTTGTAATTGGCGATGCTGCGGGCTTTATAGAAAATGGGAAATATTTACAAGGGGTAGCTCAGGTTGCAATTCAACAAGGCAAATATGTTGCAGAAATTATTAAATCCGGGCGAGATCCAATTTCAAGGAATCCCTTTAAGTATAAAGACAAGGGAAATATGGCTACTATCGGCAGAGCAAAAGCTGTTGCAGAAATTAAAGGATTTAAACTTACAGGCTTTTTTGCCTGGGCGGCCTGGTCGCTTATTCACGTATTATTTCTTATTGGTTTTAGAAATCGTTTTAAAGTTATGGCAGAATGGATATGGCTTTATTTAACATTTAAACGTGGTATTAGGTTAATCGTTAACCATAAATATGAAGACAAAAAATAATTGATTCTCTATTTGATTAATTAAGATTTAAGTTTAATTTTTATTCGTTCGATCATTTATTTTTTAACTGCGTTTAAATTAGAAATAAACTTAAATGTCAACAAAAGCTAAATTATTAATCGCTGAAGATGAGGGAATAATTGCAAAGGATTTAAGCGTAACTTTAAAACAACTTGGCTACGATGTAGTTGGAATTGCCAAGTCCGCCTTCGATGCCATTAATAAAGCACATTCACTTGTACCCAATTTGATATTAATGGATATAATGCTTGAGGGGGATGTATCAGGGATAGATGCCGCCAAAGAAATTCAAGCCGAGCTAGATATTCCTATTATTTATCTAACCGCACTTGCCGATGAAGAAACAATCCATCGAGCTAAAATTACTGAACCGTTTGGTTATTTGTTAAAGCCATTCGATGAACGAAGCCTGCATTCAACAATTGAAATGGCTTTATATAAGCATGATATAAATTATAAGTTGAGACAAAGGACTTTGGAACTTGAAGCTGAAAAAAGAAAAACAGATAGCTTGCTGCACAATATTCTGCCAATTGAAATTGTTGAAGAGTTCAAGCAAAATGGAAAAATAGCTCCGCGTGAATATAAAATGGTCACATTGCTATTTACCGATTTTCAAGGTTTCACTTCTATTTCTTCTCAAATGAGTGCTGGTGCTTTGGTTGAAGAATTAAATGATATATTTAAAAATTTTGATACAATAATTGAAAATCACGGGCTAGAAAAACTTAAAACAATAGGGGACTCATATATGGTTGGCAGTGGTTTTCCTAAAGAAAATGATAACCATGCTGTAGATACTATTTCAGCTGCCCTGGAAATGAATGAATACTTGAGAAGAAGGAATCTTAATTCAAAACATAAATGGGTTATGAGAGCTGGCGTGCATTCCGGAAGCGTGGTTGCGGGCGTTATAGGCAAAAATAAATTTACCTACGACGTTTGGGGAGACACTGTTAACATCGCCAGTCGCATGGAACAGTATGGTAAAGAAGGCCAGATAAATATTACTACTTCCACATTTAATTTGATAAAAGATTTTTTTGACTGCGAAGAAAATGGTACCATCAATTTGGTGCATGATACCGAAACACAAATGTTTTTTGTAAAATGTAAGAAAGATCAAAAAGTTGTATAACATTGCAGCTTCTTCTATTGTAATCAATTACCTGCGAAATTAGTTCGCAGCTTGCGAATTAATTTTCAACCCTATTTTAAAAACACTTCAAATTATAAATTTTTATTAGTTTTATAAATAATTTTGAGGGCATAGATATTGTTTTTCATTAGGTGGATAAAGTACATTTATAATTAACAATTTATAATTTAACTTGAGATAATTATGCAAAGCATTCTCATTGCAGAGGATGAGCGTATAGTAGCAATGGATATTCAGAATACCCTGGTAAATTTAGGATATGAAGTCCTTTCCGTTGTAGATACTGGAGAAGAATTATTACAGGAGATTAAAAAAAATAAACCAAACCTAGTTTTATTAGATATTTCACTTAAAGGAAAAATAACCGGGATAGAATGTGCTGATTACATTTCAAAATATTATAACATTCCATACATTTTTATTACAGGATATTCCGATATTGAAATTAATTCTAAAATTAAAGGATTGAATTTTTCAGGCTTTATCAGAAAACCGTTTGACAAGCGAATACTATCGCAAGCAATCAAAAAAGCATTGTCGAATTTTGATGAAGAATTTGTTCAATAATTAGGGATCTAAAATTTAAAATCTATTTGTAAACTTATGCGATTGTCCAGCCCGCCATTTATTTGAGAATTCCCCGAACTTAAATATCTTTTGTCAGGCTTATAACTTTCTGAGTATTTTAACGAGAAGGTAAAAGGTCTGATTGGTAAGTACCGAATTATGAAATACCATCTCATTCCTTGTTCATACATTGCAAGATTTGTAAGTACACCAGTCAGGTCATTTTCAAATTCATAAACAGCCGAATTAAAAGAATCAGACTGGAATAAAATAATTCGTGCATAAAAGTTTAATTTCGAAGAGGGAATAAATCTTACGTCTTGAAAAATAAGAAACCCTCCTTCATTAGCTTTAATTTCATTTATTCTATAATTGTTGTATTCAATTCTCTCTTTTAATCTTAATGATTTAGCAGCTTTAAAGCTCAGTTCGCCCCGTATGCTTTGCTTTAATCGTTTTACTATTTGTGAAGAATTTGAAATACTTTTGGAAACATCTTTTTTCTCATACTTATATCTAATAGTTGTTTCAACATTTTTCATTGGTTTTGAATTTATGTTTATGAGAAATTCATTCCCTTCACCAGGCAATGGAAGGTCAAAGGTTGCATAAGGAAATTTAAATTGGTCGTAGTAAGCATTTATTATCCCGATAGGTGAACGCCATCTGAATCCATTATAAATCCCAAATTCATTTTTGGTATTGCCTGACATTTCTCCGAAACCAAATGCATGTAAGTTTTTATAATTTTTAGGATAATTTCTAATCGAAGTAATAAAAGTAAAACTATCTGAAATATAAAATTCTATATTGCTGATTGAAGCAACCACATTCCCATCGTATGCAGCTTCTCCAAATACATTGATGTTGTTTAAATAAAAATCATAATAGAAAGAAGTAAAATTGAATTCATTTCCCATTAAGTCATAAATGCCTGAACCGGCAATAGCATTACTAAATTTAGAATGATAATAAATTAATCCAGTGCGGAGCAAATTGCTGATAGAATAATCTAATCGACTACCAAATAATAATTCTTTAGCGGTTTTCTTTTTGTCAATTTCATTGGAAGTTCGATGATATCCATCAACCGGAATTGAAATAATTTCGTTACTGATTGGATCTATATTGGCATCAAATTTATTGTTTGAATAAAAACCGGTAATTCTAAAATTATCAATCTTTAATGCAGCAGCCGTTCCCCTAAAAAAATTGTTTTCAGTACTGCTTGTGTATGGTTTAATATTTCCATCTCGTTTCTTTAATGGATAAACTGCTTCAGCGCCTTTTGAAAAACCGTACGGACTCCATAAAACTAATCCCTGTCCAAATTGCATTAAATAATCACCTGCAACAAAATATTCTAGAATACCATAATTTTTTACAGCAAAGTGGAACGAATAAAAATCATCCAAATATTTTTCACCCGAATCTTTATCAGTTAACAAACCCAATTGATAATGATCATCATAATCTATTAAAAGCCTGTTATAAATTTTTGGTTTTGAACCGAGATATTTATTTTCGGAAAAACCTTTTTTAGCCTGTAAATCATTAATAGTCCTGCTTCGGAAATAAACATTAGAATTAGGGAAAAACCGATTTGTGTCTTCTCCATTAACTTCAGCGGTTTTATCATTTATAGAAATGAAGGGTTCAATTTTTCTTACAAGTTCATCATTTAATCCTGGAACTGAATAAAGTTCTTGAACAGAAAAGAATGTCCCATACTTTTTTCTATATTCAATAATGGATTTGGCTGTTCCCAGATCGATGAATGGTATTCTTTGTAAATCAGACATGTTCGCGTTATTTAGGTTTACCGGATTTCTTTTTAAATCTTCAAAAAGTTCATACAACTGATCATTATCAATTTCATCTGTTGATTCTTGTAGTAAGTCATTAATAGCATCTTCTGAATTTATTGCGGTAGAATCTGTTTGTGAAAAGATTATAGTATGAAATGTTAAAATAAAAATTAGGGATAAGATTATAGAAATATTTTTCAAAATAAATTTTATTTAGTACAAAGTTATTCGGTTTGATTATTTAGGTATTTCCGTATTTTTTCTTTTCTATTGTCGTCGCCCCCAAAGCTAAAAACAATTCCGGCTTGGTGAGTCAATCCTAAATCCTGGTGTGTAAAAAAGGCATAATCTAAACTGATGTTTGCATAATTAATTCCTATACCTACAGAATAGCGGGATGGTTCATTAGAAAAGCCAGTTCGAATGGTTAAATATTTTATAATATCATATTCAAGTCCAAATCTTGCTGAAACATTGTACTTTAATTCTTTTTCAACAGCTATGTTGATAGAAAAATTATCAATTAAATCATAACTGAATCCGGAATCAAAAATCGTTGGAATTTGGTCTTGCTCGTTTCCGAACGTTGCACGATTTATATTATGCCATGCAAATCCCCAGCGAAGTTGATTATTGATATAAACCAAACCTCCGATATCAAAATAAAATGCAGCGTCGTTTCCATAATTTTGAATAGAAACTGTATGATAATTTACAGCAGCTCCTACAAATACTTTATTAAGATAGTTGTATGAATACCCAATAACGATTTTGTTTTCTTTATATAAATCGAAGCCATAATTCATTCCACCTATTGTGATATTTCCGAATGAAAAGGGTTCGTTATAAGCTACAAATCCATTTGCCAATTCAGTGAAACCAAAAGGCGCAGGGGAGTAGTAAATTCCGATTTCTCTCCAATTCATTTGGGCTAAACCTGCGGGATTATTGAAAACAGAAAATACATCATTACTTAAAGCAACTCCGGAATTAGACATGGCGATTTGTTTTGCCCCAGGATTATTTTGAGAAAATGAATAATTTGCTGCAACAAATAAAATAAATAATAGTATAAGCTTCATTGAATATTGATTTTCTTTTATTGTGTGATTATATCTAAATTCATATATTAAATCAACAATTATTCTAAAATTTGAGGGTTATTAATGAAATATCTAATCATTCTTTTCTTAGCCGCATCAATGATTATTTCTGCTCAGGAATTAAATTGTACTGTAAATGTTAATTTAGAAAACATTCCACCTTCGAGCCGCGATATACTTTCCGGTTTTAAGGGTGCAGTAGAAAATTATATTAACCAAACCAGGTACACTGATGGATGGCAAGCGAATAAGATTAGATGCAGTTTTACAATTTTGTTTTTAAGTGCTTCGAACGATGTTAATTATACTGCCCAAATTATAGTAACAAGTCAGCGCGAAATTTATAAATCAAAAAACTCTTCATTAATGCTCACTATAAATGATAATAATTGGTCATTCAGGTATGAAAAAAATCAAAGTTTAATTCAGGATTTTTCAAACTTTGATCCTTTGACAAGTCTATTAAATTATTACGCATATATAATTATAGGGTATGATTCTGATTCGTGGGAAGAATTTAGCGGCACGGATTATTATTCCAAAGCTTATGATATTGTTAATCTAGGTGCAGCTAGCCAATATTCTAATGGATGGGACAAGAACAGCAATTCTTATAGCAGGAGAGGCCTAGTTGATGATTTATTAAATGATTTACCAGAAGACGAGCAAATCTCTGGTG
>CAZRMA010000058.1:0-2968 GCA_964600655.1 uncultured Ignavibacteriaceae bacterium | reverse complement strand
TGATACAATAACTATTGTCGTGATAATAATCTTATATTCTTTTAAATTAATTAATCCTTTTATAGCAGGAATACTAATCGGAAGTCTTGGAGTAAGTTTATATTATAATATGGCAAATAAGGTGATTTATTAAATGACAAATTCAGGCCTTTTAGAGAAGCGTTTTTTGAATATCACTATGGTATAGATTATTTTGAAATAAACAAAGAAGCAGGGCAAGCTAAAATTGTGAAGGCTGTTAATATTCTAGATGCCTTAAGATCAAAGATAGATTTAGCTTCAGTTATTATGAAAGTATTTTTTGATGCTAAGAGTGGTGAATTTATTGAACGACTTAAAGATTATCCTGATAAGGACAATATATTTAAAACACTAAAGAAAATTGATCCTGCCCATTCTGCTAAATATGATGCGGCGATGAGCTCTTAAATTATAATTCTTAAAATACTAATATTTGTTTTAAGGTTAAGGTTTAGATTTTATAATCATAAACTCTATACTTTTTATAAATTTCACCATTCATTGCTTCTGCACCACGATTCATCATATCATTGTCTTCAAGAACCCAGCTAGCTTCGCCTAAATCTATGCCGAGAGCGTGAGCTCGATTTACGATCTCCCAATAAAAAACCGCATCCAAGCCTTTCTTTTGAAATTCAGGAATTAATCCTAAAATTATTATTCTGCTCCAGGTAATTTTCTTTTTTTGCGTGAACATCTTTAAAAATCCAAATGGGAATAATCTTCCATTCATGCTTTTAAATACTTGATTATAATCCAACATAACCAAGGCAAACCCAACTAACTTATTATCAATTTCTCCGAACAGAACTAACGAGGGTTCAACTAATTGTTTAAGGTCCTTAGCCATAGCATCAATTTCTTCATCGGTCAATGGAACAAAACCCCAATTCGGTGCCCAGGCTTTATTATAAATGTATTTTACTTTTTCAAGTTCCGAATCAAATTTTTTCATGTCAAGTTGTGATATATTTAATTTATATCTTTGCCGTGCAATTTCGGCAACTCTTTTAACCTTAGCAGAAGCCATAACTTTTTTATTTTCAAGTTTATATGCATACAAATCCTTTGCCTTTGTAAAGCCATAATTGTCGCATAATTCCAAATAATACTTTGGATTGTAGGTCATTAACAATCGTGGTTCATCATCAAATCCTTCCAGCAGCATTGCCCATTCATCGTTGCTTGACGGGTTTGCAGGGCCGCGCATGATTTTAAATCCTTTTGCTTTAAGCCATTCCTTTGCTTTATCAAATAAAGCATTTGCAACTTCCTGGTCATTAATACATTCAAAAAATCCAAAGAAGCCTGCATTATCATTGTGATATTTATTATGCAAATCATTTTTTATTGCAGCTATCCTTCCAACCATTTCACCATCTTTTTCCGCGATATACAATTCTATTTCTGCGTGTTTGTAAAACGGATTTTTTTCCGTATTTAAAATCTTTTTTCTATCCATTATTAGGGGAGGCACCCATTTAGGATCATCTTTATATATTTTCCATTGGAATTTAATGAATCTCATTACATCACTTGAGGATTTAACTGTAGAAATATTTATTGCACTCATTCTTGCCTCCGTAATAAAAAAAGCATACTAATTTTGTTAGTATGCTTTTGAATTTGAATAAAAAATTCCAATTATATCAATCCTAATTTTTTCCCTGTGTCCACAAAAATATCAAGTATTTTATCTAAATGTTCATCTTCATGAGTCGCCATATAACTGGTTCTCATCATTTGTCTCCCTTGCGGAACACCCGGGGAAATGAACACATTAACAAAAACCCCGGCATCATATAACATCTTCCACATCTGGAATGCTATTTCATCGTTGCCGACAATTACAGGAACAATTGCAGTTCGTCCTTCTAAAACATTAAATCCTTCTTTCTTCAAAGTGGTTCTCATTTTCGATGCATTACGGAGTAATTTATCAACTCTTTCTGGTTCTTTTTCCAGAATATCTAGTGCCGCTAAAGCAGCTGCAACAGATGCAGGAGTTGGTGATGCGCTGAAAATTAATGCCGGCGACATATGTTTAATATAATTAATAACTCTTTCTTCGCCGGCAACAAAGCCACCTAAGGAAGCAAAAGTTTTACTAAATGTTCCCATAGTCATGTCAATTTGATCTACCAATCCAAATTCACTAGCAGTTCCTCTTCCGCCTTTTCCAATAACACCAACTGCATGAGCATCATCAATTAAAACACGTGCATTATTTTCTTTTGCAATTTTATTTAGTTGAGCGAGATTAACAATTTCTCCTCCTGTACTGAAGACCCCATCACTTGCAATTAATTTTGCGGCTTCAAACGGAAGTTTTTTAATCACCCGTTCAAGGTCTTCCATATCATTATGTTTAAAACGTACAAATTCGGCCGTAGCGCCTTTTGCCATTAAATTGGCGGCTACGATGCACGCATGATTATCTCTGTCAGAAATAATATAATCTCCTCTTTGAACTAAAGTAGGGATGATGCCTTGTGCAGTTTGATAGCCAGTGCTAAAAAGTAAAACAGCTTCTCTATTGAAAAACTTTGCTAATCTTTGTTCTAATTCGATGTGCAGATCTAAAGTGCCTGTCAAATAACGCGAACCGGAACAGCCGGTTCCATATTTTTCCGTAGCTTTAATTGCTGCTTCTTTAACCTTAGGATGACCAGTCAAACCAAGATAATTGTTGGAACCAGCCATTATCATTTTTTTGCCTTCAATTTGCACTACTGGACCTTCATTTGCTTCTATTGCATGGAAGTAAGGATAAAGGCCGGCTTTTTTGATTTCGTCAGCCCGGGTGAAATCATTACACTTTTTAAATAGATCCAAAAAACTCCTCCAAACTCAAAAATGAAAGAAAGTTTATTTATTATGATAGATTTAATTAAATTTATCGGCAAAAATTATAATTTAATACTTTCAAAATCAAATAATTATGAGC
>CAZRMA010000057.1:0-13461 GCA_964600655.1 uncultured Ignavibacteriaceae bacterium | reverse complement strand
ACTTGATAGTGATAAACAGTAGCTGGCCATAATCCTGAAATTATAATGGAATGATCAGTACTCATATCTGTTACAACTATTGAATCTGTATAACTTGATGTCTTGCCGTATTTAATAACAGCTTTAGATGGAACATTAGTATTAAAAACTATGGTCACTGAATCAGGACGAATGTTTTCCTCAAAAGGTTTACTAATAAAAATAGGCCCAGGGCTAACTATAATATCATCCTGTGTACGAACATTAATTTCATAATCTGATGTATATGGTGGAGGCGGTGTGCCTGTACCAGGTTTATACTGTTTTAAAATACCTATAACATCAAATGTCCCTCCTGGCGCAGAAAGATTTCCAAAATAACCGCCAGTTGTTCCTGTTTCATCTGTAACTGTTTGATTGGAGGAATTATAAGTAACACCATTTATTCTAACTAATCTTCCTTCGTTTATCTCGGTATAATTAGTTGTGTTAAATGTTTGATTAACATCAGCGGCAGTCAGAATCAGCGGCTCCGGAACATTATTGCCATGTGAATGAATAAAGAATAGCGCCGAATCGGGAGAAATTTCTGTCAATCCTCTGAACTGTAATATTGAACCGGTGACGGTTACACTATCACCAATTTGATAATCGAAATATCTTGAAAAACTAAAAATATTAATACCGGCTGTTGAATCCTGAACATAAATATCTGTACGTGTGCTATTAAGATCAGCTGTAATTATTCCACTTACTGTTACAGATGCACCTATGCCATAAGGTGATGCCGGTACTCCAGAATTATCATTCACATGAACATCGGCAATAGGGACTACTTTTAAAACATTGATTCTTGGTAGTGGAGAAATTGATAATGGATTACCATCCTTTACTGCAGTACTGATTGTAAAATCTGTATAGCCTGAATTAGACGGCGCTGTAACATCCGTAATTAATATATTAAGACTATCAGTTGAAGTTATAGATGTGGAACCAATGTAAATGGTATCGCCTTGAATTGAAATATTAGGAGTGCCCGAAGGAGCACTTGGGAATACATTCGATAAATTTTGGCTCCATACCCAACCTGTTGATGAAGGAATTACAATTAAAACACTATCTAAAGAATGAGTTCCATCACCCCAAATAGTAAATGATAAAGAAGAGTTTTCAGAGGCATCTAATATTTTTGGTAAAACATAAGCAGTACCCGTTCCATTCCCGCCATTATCGATTGCCGGTTCTGCGGAGCTTGATGAATTTTGCGGTTGAGGAGTTGTTCTTTGTACAAAGTCAGAAGCATTATTATCTGAATCATAACCGTTGCCTTCAAATTCATCTGCCCCACCTATTCCCAAAGTGGAAGCATTGGAAGAACTATTTGCTTTCCTTTCAAGTGAAATTCCTTCTGAAGGAACAGCAACGACAGTTCCCTCATAATTTCCTGAGACAGCGCTTCCCCACCCTACTAGATCAATTGTATTGCCGGAAGAGTTTCTTAAAAATACAGCACCACCGGAATTACCCAGACCGATAGTTTGCGACAAAGCTGCATTATCAACATTTGGAACCCCGCCACCACCAAATAGATAATATTTATGCGGTTGAATCATAGTTCCTGAGGGGAATGTATATTTTGTATTGAAAGTTGTACTTGAAGAACTTCTATAATCGATAGTCCAATTGCTTACATCTACAGGATCAGAAGTAGGATTATAAATCTCTACAAACTCATCGTTGTCAGCTGCTGCAGATTCGTTCTTGCCATTAACCAGTATTTCACTTAAAACCAAATGATCTGCGGCCTGTGCAAAAAGGAATTGACTGAAAATAAATAAAAAGCTTAGAAAGAAATTTTTGAAATGCATTTTAACCTTAATGATGTAATGAAAGAAGAAAATATTTGTTATTCGAAGTGACTTCAAATGATGTTGGAAAAATTTGATACAGAATAATTTACCTCAAATCAGTTGATAATATAAATCTTAGAATTCTGTTATTGCCTGAATCAACTACATATAATATACGATCGGAAAAAGCTACGGCATAAGGCTCGTTAAATATATTTGCCCCGCCGAATGACTGAAGCTCGTCCCCTAAAGGAGTAAATTTAAAAACGCTATCTTTTCCAGCATCGGCAATATAAATATTGCCAGCGTTATCAATACAAGAACCTTCAGGCCTAGTAAACTTATTTGGTCTCATTAATGCCCCACCATCAGATGGAGTTAATCTTGCGACATAATCCGCAGAAATAGGGGTAACCACATATGTAAGCCATTGAGTTTTTAAGCTGGTATTTCCCGTTAATGTTTCTATAAAATCTATATTTTTCCTGTCAAACGAGGTTAATGAACTTATTTTATTGGCAGAAACTAAACCGGTACTTATGGGATCAATGTTAGGAACCCTTCCTATTAAAGTATCCCCATTGCCTCCACCAAACAATTTTTTTGGTATAAAATTTAAAATTGAATTATCAGGGTCAACAAAACCTGAATTGGACGGACCTGTTCTAGCCACATAAAATGAATTATTGAAAAAAACAGTAACTGCAGTATAACGTCTATCCGGATATTTAAGATCAGAGGGTCTTGGCAGCAGTTGAGTAAGCGGTGCATTATTAATCTGATGAGCTGCCGCTACCATATCCAATTTGTACACTGCTCCAAATGTTTGGGTTTGTCCATTAAAAACTGTGTCGATTTCGCCACAAACAATTAAATTTAATTTATAATCCTGAGCCAAAGCTACCGGCCTTTTAATGTACCTAGTTCCAAGTACATTTCCATTCAAGTTCATCATAACTATGCGGTCGTTATAAGTATCAGCAACATATATAAATGGTTCACGTCCAATAATCATATCTTGGGGTTTATTGAAACCAGTCCATTCGGGATTTAACGGAACATACACCGTATCACCCGCAATATTGGCGTTTCCATTGCCTGATGTAAGCTGATTAACATCGAATTTATCACTGCATCCGAATACCAAAAGAATTATTAAAATAATTAAATATTTCAAATAATTACTCATTAAAAACCTAAAATGATTGAAAACCGTTGTGCATTTCCTAATCTGACAAAATTGGAAAAAGAATAATCAATAGTGCAAAATGCTATTCTGATTGGAAGATTAATTCCAAACCCAAAGGAATAATTCTGTTCATCAACATTAAACTTATAACCGCCTCTTAAAAAAACTATATTTTTCCAGCTGTATTCAAACCCGGTAGCAACATTTTCCTTATTGTCATTAGGATGATTTAATTGAATTGAAGTAGTTATTTTGTTGTCGCCCGATTCATAGGGTTCGAAAGCAAAACCAATTCTAAAAATAGTAGGCGGTGAGAATGATTGCCAATCTGATTTTTCTCGCTTCCCGACAAGAACCACTTTACCATCCGGGGCAAGCTGGTTTCCGAAATTTGAAACTGTAACTGCAAATCTTGTGGATCCTAAGCCAGTCCAATAATATGTTCCTAAATCTATCATAACACCGCGCATCTTCAATTTATCTAAAGTTTCTTCAATATATCTTACAGTTCCACCGAAACTAAATTTATCAGTCATCTTTCTAGAATATGTTGCTGAAATAGCGATATCCCCATAGCTAAAGAATTCGCCGGTACCATAGGGCGCAAACTCAGTTGTCACAGGCATATCTTTAGTTGAAAGCGAGGTAAACGATATCCCGACGGTATTGGCTTCATCTAGATGATAAACAGCGCCTAAAAAATCATGATAAATATCTACAACCCATTTATTATGTGAAAACATAACTTGATCTTGATCAAATTGAACTAAGGCAGCCGGATTCCAGTACAAAGCGGAAGCATCATTTGCAACAGCAATAAATGCATCTCCCATTGCAGTAGATCTGCCTCCTACACCTATTTTTAAAAATTGTGCAGTAGAAATTCCGGCTCTTTGTCCACCGAGATTGGTGATAAGCTGAGCTTTAGCATCAATAAATAGAAGTAGAAGTAATATTGTAATAAAATATTTTTTCATATTAAAATTTTAAACTAAGACCAAATTTTATATTTCTCCTTGTTAAATATCTTGATGGATCAAACGGGTAAGGAGAAATTGGTAATTGCAGATCGGGGTAATTCGGATCATTCCAGCCATAGGGAACCGAATCACCATCTTCATATGCTTTCCCGGTAACAGGATTAATTATCGCCGAATTTTTTGTATCCAATAAATTGTTAATTTCGATAACAAAGGATAAATCCAAATCACCGATCGGAATATATTTTTCAAAATTCAAATCAATCCAAAACCATTTTTTACCAACGTCAGTATATAAATCGGTAGTAGACGATATGTATATAGGTCTTCCCTGTCCGTCATACCCTGTAAAATAAGCCGGAGTATATCTTTTACCAGATTCAATAAAAAATCTTAAGTAAAGATTATAATCATCAAGAATACCATTTCCAAAACCAAATAATGCTTCACCTTTCCCAACATAAAAATTTGTCGTAAGAGTAGCGGTTATAGGCCTATCCCAGGGCATGTATTTTTCTTTCACAGATTCGTTCTGATCTCCTTGTAAAACCAGAGCGCCTTCTGAGGCGGACGAACTTTTACCGGTTACGATGGCATAGGTGGCAGACGCAGAACCGTTAAACCAATCTCCAATTCTTTTTTTGAATTCCAATTCGATTCCGCGTGAACGCGCATAATCAGAATTAACATAGGTAATGAAATTCTTTGAAATAAATCTTGCCGAAGATATTTTTGCTGTTCTTGTATTTATATAATCAAAAATATCCTTATAGTATGTTGTAATTGTGAGAACATCATTTGGAGTAAACTGAGTTTTTAGTCCAAGCTCATAAGCTACTGTTGTTTCCGGATTTAAATTAGGATTACCGAATTGTTGAAATGATGATTGTGCATTTAATGGATTCAACTTTGCATAAACAAATTGAGGACGCGGCCATTTACTGAAATGCCCATACGAGAAAAACAGTGTTTGATTGTTTGAAACAGGATGAGAAATGCCAAGGCGCGGGCTTAACCTAGCTTTAAACCTTCTGCCTCCGAACCATCCAAAAGTATCATTTTTATAATCTATTCTAGTCTGTTCCGGAATTGTAACAACATCAGGGTTATTTACAGCATCATCTACATATTTCCCGGGAAACCAATAATCTAAGCGTAATCCGAAGTTAAGGATCATCCCGCTGAAATTGATATTATCTTGTGCATAAAAAGCACCCATTGCCGGAAATACTTTGTATATATCATTGTTTAATCCAAGTTCTCCAATCCATGGCTGATAAATATCTATAAGCTGCATTTCCTGAAATCTAGTCTCGAAACCTGCTTTAAATTTATTTCTTTCATCAAAAAAACTGGTTAAATCTCCTTTAATAGAAAATTCATTTACATAATGATCATGCCAGGTATAAGGATTACCTAAATCCCAAAATCCATCGCCAGGAATAACTCCTACCGTATCGTGTCCTAAATTATAATATTGAACGGGGAAATTGGGAATATCTTTCGGCTGAACATATTCGTTCCATTTTTTACCATTAGCATCAACGCGAAGGTTTGTGAACATATGTGCGAAAGACAATTCATAATATGTTTTTGCATTTAAAGTATGTGTGATACTTAAAGAATTAAACTTTGTATTATGTGTATAAACATTGGCATTTTCTAATATATTCTGAAAATTATATTGATAACCGGGACTTCGTTCAACAAACTCCAAATTGGTTTGAAGTGCGCCTGTATTCTGACTAATAGACACTGATTGATTAAATGAATAAGAAATTTTAAATGTTGATGATGGTTTGTAGGTTAACTTACCAAGCCAGTTCCAATTGTTGCTTGCTTCAGGGGAAAACCTTGTCCCATGGAAAGTTGAAGAAAATAAGCTGCCTGCAGTTTTTTTAGAGTACCCCTGAGTAATACCATCAGATAATCCTACATAAAAATTACCAAAGAAATAAATCTTGCCAGGAATTTCAATTCCGATAGAAGGTAATAGAAATGATGTTATAGGCTCTTGTCCGCCTAAATCTATTTCAAGAATTTTATTATTAAAAACATAAGGTGATGAACTGTTTCCTAAATTATCAGTCTTGTAAGAAACATAACCACTATATTTATCTCCACCTTCTTTTGTTTTTACATTTACTACACCAGATGTTGCCTGTCCATATTCGGCATTAAATCCACCGGTTATAACTTCAACCTCTTCTATTGCATTAGCACTCAATTGAAGTCCAAATCCGGTACCTGCCAAAGGATCCTGAACTGAAACTCCATTAAGCAAAAAAGCATTTTCATAAGATCTGCCGCCGCGGATATGAATTTCATTATCTTCTTGAACAATTCCCGCCTGCTGAGCAACCACGTCAGATATATTTTCAACTAAAGCATTTTTTATATCTTCTGATGAAATTGTTTTTTTACTTTGCGTTTCATCAACATCCAATAATGGTTTTGAACCTACTACAATTACATCATGATCTAAAGTTAATGCAGACTCACTTATCTTCACATCTAGTTCTACCGTTTTTCCAGCCTCTATTTTAAATCCTGTATACTCAACGGTTTTATAACCAATGAATGAAATTTTTACGTCATAATTTCCTGGTGTAATATTATCAATAGCAAATTTCCCGTTGACATCCGAAGCAGCACCATAATATGTTCCTTTCAATATGATGTTTACGCCCACTAATGGCTCTTCCGTTGCTTCATCAATAATAGTTCCAGTTAACTTCCCGTTATTCTGACAATACAATATTGCGCTAAATAGAAATATAAAAATGAAAATTAAATGTAGATTTTTATTTATCATAGTGTTAATCCAAAATCTTCAAAGAATACTTTGTGAAGCAGACTTTTAACATTAGAATTCCCACCATTTGCTTTATGCAATGGAAGCCCTATAAAAAATAATTTCTTTTCTAAATCGGTAAATCCTATATAACCCTTTAACTCTTTATTCGGGAAATAATAAATTGGAATTCCACCTAAGGGATTTAAGTAAAAAGATTTCACTCTAAAAATGCTTGTAGACAACTGTAAATTAGGATATGCCGGCTGAGTAGTATCTGATGATATGTGTGTACCACCTACCAAATTATTTTTAGAATCACCGGAATCAGATTTGATCGGTAGAAAACTTTGTAATACAGCTAAATCTACTGCCTGCGGAAATTGCATCGAAAATGCAATTTTACCGCCAGCGTCAATATAATTTTGCGTTGTTGCACTCAGTAAATCCAAAGATGGACTATTGTCTGTATACCAATAAACATATTTGAAAAGTTTAAGCGTAAGTGAAAATGTAACATTCAAATAAGGAGGAGTCTGATTATGAAAATCATAAACATCGTATTTATCTTTTAAATTCAAGCTATCATTAAACATTGATGTATAAAATGAAGTAGCATTATCGAAAGTAATATAATCATCTACTATAAGTAATTTCCCTTTGGGCTTTTTTACATACCATGTATTCCCTTCCCCAGGTAATGATATAAAATTAGATTTAGCACCGGATATATCTACAGCCTGGACATATAATTTATTATTTCCGTTTAAGATAAGTCCAGGCAATTTTTGTGTAGCAATATTAGATTCAAGACCGCCAATCAAAATGTCCATATCTGGCGAAGATGAAGTAAAATTGTTTGTCCTTATTGAAATATTTCTCACACCGCCGTCGAGAGATACTATATTACTAACGATAGTTGTATCATTTAGTATTACGTTAATATTCTGAATTGTCGCGTCTCCATCAATATCTGTAGCATCCCAACCAAACGACATAACAGGGAAAGAGGTGTCTGGCAAAACCGATAGTTGGTTCCATTCAACAATAGGAGCGGAATTTTTTATAGGGAAATTAATTAAAGCCGGAATAGGATCAATTAATCCAATATCAATAAAACTTTCACCTTTATCTCTTACACCGTTTGAATTTCTATCTGTGAAAGGTTCCGGACCGTAATCAATTCCATTCTGTGTAATATTATTATCATAAACTCCGTTCCCTCCGTCATCAACAGCCGAAACCTGAAAAGTGTAGTTTGTGTCCTTTGCTCCTATTTGTAAGGCAAAAAGACTATCGTTAGACGAAGTAAATTCCCAGTTTGTCCCATCCCATGAGAAATAATAACCGATTACAAAGCCATCGGGATCATCGCCCCACCAATGTACATTAATCTTACTCGGTTGACTGCTGATTGTTGAATCAGGGTAAAGGAAAACTCCTGTGTGAGGAGGTTGGTTACCAATTGGATTATTGGTTACATCCTTTACACATGATGAAATTAAAAACAGCAATAAGAAATAAAAAATTAACTTTAAAATTCTTAACATTTAATGGATATCGATTTTGATACTTTTTATGTTCATATTTTACTACTGAAATGCTTACTTATTATACTTACACATAATCTTGAACTTACTCTAAATTATAGAACAAGTTCAAGCCTGCCTGACCAGCAGGCAGGTTTCAGTTCAAGAACAAATTATTTTAGTAGCATCATTTTTTTAACTTGATAATAATTTCCTGCCTTTAAGCTGTAGAAGTAAACTCCTGAACTTAATTCGCTCGCATTAAATCTAACATTATAATTTCCCGGTGCTTTACTTTCGCTTACCAATGTTTTCACTTCCTGTCCAAGTATGTTATATATCTTTAGAGTAACTATACTCTCTTTAGGAATTGAATAATTAATGGTAGTCGAAGGATTAAACGGATTTGGAAAATTTTGATTAAGTTTATATGAAAATGGCAATTTAGATGGTTTGTCAGTAACTCCTACAGCACCCACATATCCCATAAAGTCATCGTTTTTCCTTGGAACTATTTTATAATAGCTATGGGAATAAAACATTATTCCTTGTATTTCAGTGAAAGTAGAATTTAACTTTACATATATGTTAGCTGGATTATTGGATAAAGTAGAATCCCAGTTATTATTATAATTATGATTACCGTCCTGGTATTCAATTCTTGCATCTCCGGAACCATCATTAATCATTTCTTCTCCAAAATTATATGAATTTGGCCCGGGGTCACCGTCGGCATTTTCATCCGTAACTTTAACATCCTTATAAGCCATTAGTACACTTTCCCATTTTTCCGCACTTGTATCTGCACCTGTAGTAGAACCGATGTCTCCGGTCTTTAATATAACAGGATTGGGCAAAGTATTATTATTTGAGTTAACGGTTATTTGCTTTAAAGAATCGATTTCTGTTACACTATAACTTTCCATAATTCTTCCGTTCAAAGTAACACTATCGCCTCGTTTTAACTTTAAAACATCTGCTCCCATATTTCCGTGTGTGCCGATCATTATTCCTGTCCATGGTCCAATACCATCCTGCATATAAACACGCAAAGGAGTACTGCTTCCAAACCCCGGAATATCAGAAGTATCTGCAGTAACCACGCCTGTTAATGTCACATAATATCCATTATATGAACTGTAACCACTTCCATACGGACTATATTGTACGTCGCGAATTGTTAATGAACCGTCTGATACCTGATAAAAGTAATTCCCTTTAACTGTATCACTTGGAGTATATCCTACTAAACTGTCATTATCAATTGAGGAGATGTAATAATCAACTAAAGTTGAATCACTGCTTATCCCCGGAATAGTTGCTGAGTATAATGTTGTATCTGTTGTAGATCTATCCATCGCTACTTCAACCCTAGAGCTGTTTCCTATTCTATAATGTAAAGCTGCACTTTTAATAAACCCATCTTCATCCGATATATTTGCAGAAATTGTAACAGGTTGATTTGTATTTACCTGAATATGATCTCTTAAAATATTTGTAATGTTAGGAGGAGTAGCAGTAATAGTTAAATCATTAGGATAAATGGGAAGTACTTCATAAGTATCCTGGTAAATAGTTAAAATTCCACGTATTGATTCTATTGGTGTTCCATCTTGCGGCGGTTGATAAGTAGAACCTGGAATTTTATTAGCATCTGTTTTATAATATCTTGATTGAGGATATACAATAATTTTATTTAGATTCTTATCAAAAATATTAAAAGAGCCAACTCCAGCGTTTCTATCCGTTGATTTAACATTATGTAATTCAACATACATACCAGAATATTTATAAAGAGCTTTATTAGTTATTCCATTATCCACTAAATCTGCTATTGATAATTGTATGGGTGCCGGACGCTCTGGTAACTGCTGAATTATATTCACAGGTGTAACCGGGTTAAGAAGTAACATTAATTCATTTGTTTGACCATAAGTTGTTACCACACCTGTTATTTCGACAACATCGGCTGAATCAACTAAATCAAAAAAAGTATTTTGATTGTTACCGCTAGTGTCATTCTGTAAGAGGTTTAGTCCTGCCCATTCATCAACAGCGGAAGACGTGTCGCGTAAATAACTACCCCATCTTGGACCATACCACATTGTAGGAGTCCTATTTGTGTCTGGGTCAACAACCGGTCTAATCATTACTGTTCCTACAACTCTAACTGTATCACCAGTAAGAGCTGAAGGAGCCCAGCCTTTGGTGCCTACAGAATCTACATATTGAATATCATGAATTGAAACTAATGGGTATTGTGATTGAGCTAAAGCCATTCCAAATCCTATTACTAATAAAATCAATAGTAATTTCATCTTCATAACGTTTGCCTTTCTTATTTAATTATTAAAAATTTTCCTCTTTTTATATTACCGGAATTTGAGTCCTTCACGGTAAATAAATATAAACCTGTAGCAATTGCCTGATCATTATCCGAAATAAGATCCCAGGCATCTTCTCCGCCGGTCATAATTTGATTTCCACTACTTGCATAAGTTTGAAACCACTTTATATCTGAACCGTTGCTGTTTTGATTATGTTCAATTTTTTTAACAATATCGCCGGAAAGAGTATAAATTGTAATTTCACATTCTGAAGGTAGATTGTAAAAATAAATTTTTCTCAATCGTTCTGTACTTCCATCCCACAATGCACTGCCATAATAAGGATTAGGATAAACACCAACATCTGCCTCGTTTTTATCATCAGGTGGAGTTCCAGGAAGTATCCTATTCATTGAAGCAATAGGATTTGATTCCAGACTTTCAAGATTATTCTCAGGATCACCCTTGTCAAATGCAGTAACAGCAAATAAATACTGCCAGCCGTTTAGTAAATTATTTATTTCAAATTTATAATAATATTTTGTAGTGTCATGTGGAAAAGTAACTGGCTCTTTTAGTTCAACTTTTGAATAACCGGTATTAAATCCATATGAATTTCCGGTACTGTCAAATTGAGCAAGTGTCACAAGTGATGAACGCGCATCTTCTGCAAGATTAAGATCAAACCCGGCTTCAGTTCTATAAATTCTATATCCTTCAAAATCTTTTTTCCCTGAAATTGGATCAACCGAATTCTCAGCACGTTTATCCCAATATATTGCCACATCTTGATTTCCGGGAACAACCTTTATACTAGGAGTTAGCGGTGGCGCAGGTAAAATATATCTTGTAATTTTTTGATTGCCGTCCAAATCCTCACCAGGGTCCAATTCCCCGTTTCTATTTCTATCTTCTCCAAAGTATGCACGTAAAGCCCATTCAGCATTTGAATATAAATTATTTTTTTGTTCTTTTGTATCCAATGATTGAGGATCATTGCCATATTTTTTAGCGCAAACAATTGCAAAAACTACGTTGATCGAATTCCCCGGAGCGATCTTACTAAATGGACCATCAGAAATTAATTCCGAACGGTTTGAAGGAGTTTTCAAAGCAGAAGCATCAACTCCGTTATTAAATCTGTTAGTTCCCCCAAAGTATCCTTCCATCTTTTTATACCTATCAATGTCTACTGACGGAGAGAAAAAATTCGGATCTGCTGTGTTTTTATACTGCCAGCTAACAAAGTTAACTGAAGGAATCGTATCTTCCCCAAATACAAAAATGCTGTCTAAAGTTGGAGTAGAACCTAAAAATTGTATCCCGATGTAACTATTAGTGTACCCAATATCCCCGGTAGCATCATAGGTATATGCTATTCTCATTGAATCACTATAACCCTCACCGCCTTTATCAAAAAATGGAGCTCCTGTCCTTGGAGAAGTAATTTTTGTATTCCTTACAACTGCATCCGTCCATAATCCAACATATGCACTATCAATGTATTTATTAGATACATTTTTAATTGTATAATTCATGATCACAAAAAAATCTGCAAAAGGATAATTCCACGCATAACATTCCTGATGAACAGAAATGCCAAGCGGACTATGGTCCTGAATTGTTTCTCCATTTGAAAGAGTTAAGTTGGTGTCAACAAAATCCATAATAAAATCTTGGTGTGATATTGCGTAAGGATCATAATATCTAGAATCAAGCAATGAGGATCTTTCTGTAATTTTGCTGCCAGCATCATTTGTAAATTCAAAACCGCCGCCACGTGTAGATACAGACGAAGCATCAACAGAACCAGTAGTAACAAAAGGACCGACTCTATTATGCCCCAATGAATCTTCACTTATAAAACCACCTACCCATAAACTGCCGTCAAAGATATGTTCTATTCCACTTCCCAAAGGATACTCACAGCTAGGCTGCTGCGGCCATAACGCAAAACCGTTTCCATACATGCCAAAATTGGTAACAGTTAATCCAATACTGCCAACATTGGTGTAATGTGAATTATCATCATCCAGCGTTTTGTTTAAGCGATTTGAAATGTCCCCTTTACCTTGTGCTGCTAAAAGAACAGAATAAGTTAAAAAGAATAGTAAAAATTTAAATTTCATTAACAGTTAAATTGTTGCTAAAAACTATAACCTAAATTAAAAACCGGATGCCAATTTACAAATTGAAACCAACATAGTAAATATGAATTTATATTAATTTTTTATTATGAATTATGGAATTGATTAATTGTTAAAATTTATTAAATCCCTTTGTTTTTCAAGCCTAATGGAATTAATCTGTAGATTTTAAATTTAAAACAACGCTCTAGCATGCTTATCAGCATGATAGGAACTTCGTACCAGTGGCGAAGATTCAACAATTTTAAACCCCATTTTTAATCCCTCTTCTTTGTACATGTTAAATTCGTCTGGAGTAACAAATCTATCAACCGGTAAATGATTTTTTGTCGGCTGTAAATATTGTCCTATTGTTAAAATATCACATCCATGTTCAACAAGATCATGCATTAAACTTAGAACTTCTTCGGGCTTCTCTCCTATTCCAACCATAATCCCGCTTTTTGTTTTTAAATATCTGTCTTTAAACCAACGGATTAATTTTAAGCTTCTTTCATATTTTGCTTGAGGACGAACTGCATGATATAATCTCGGAATTGTTTCAAGATTATGATTTAAAATGTCTGGAGGATTTCGCATGATAATATTAAATGCATCAATCACACCTCGGAAATCCGGAATTAAAATTTCAATTGTTGTCTCCGGCATTTCCTCACGAATCAATCT
>CAZRMA010000056.1:9449-13712 GCA_964600655.1 uncultured Ignavibacteriaceae bacterium | reverse complement strand
AATCATTTAAAATAGAACTTAAAAAATTACCCGAAATCACTAATGCGTCTTATTCTAATTCTGTACCCACAACAACGGATTATTATCCTCGAATAAACTGGATGCAGAACGGAGAACAGAAAACAGGCAGCTTTACCGCGTACGAGGTGGATGCGGATTACCTTAAGACTATGCATATTCAACTGAAAGAAGGTCGATTTTTTAGCGAAGATATTGCAAGTGATAAAGAGAATGCAGTTGTTATAAACGAAGCGGCTGTAAAAGCGTTGGGCTTTAAAAAGCCGATGGAAAGTGAAATTGAAATCGGCAATAGAAAAGCAAAGATAATAGGGATTATTAAAGATTTTCATTTTCAAACTTTACGGGATGAAATTAAACCGCTTTTTTTCGTTTATGAACCGAATAGTTTATTACTTAACATTCGTGTTTCTTCTGCGGGTTTTCAAACTACAATTAAAAAAATTAAAAACGTGCTAAATCAGCAGATGCCCGGCTTACCATTTGAATGGCATTTCCTTGATAAGCAGATAGAACAATTGTATCAGGCCGATCAACGGATGATGAAAGTATTTAGTATATGTGCTATGCTTGCAATCTTTACCTCATGCCTTGGGCTTTTTGGTTTAGTCACATTTTTTGTTCGACGTAAAACAAAGGAAATCGGCATAAGGAAAGTTGTAGGGGCTACTAATTATAATATCGTTTATTTACTAACTAAAGATTTTATTAAAGTGGTTTTAATTGCAAATATTGTTGCTTGGCCTTTAGCCTATTATTTAATGAACAAATGGTTACAGAATTTTGCATATAGAATTGATATAGGTTGGTGGGTATTTGTTTTGGCCGGCGGAATTGCTTTTGTGATTGCATTAATAACTGTAAGCATTCAATCAATTAAAGCAGCAACTGCAAATCCGGTGGAGAGTCTAAAATATGAATAGAAATTATTTTATTTGAATTAAATTTTATTATCTGAATAATAATTTGGGAATCACTGATGAAAAAATTAATTAATATCATTTCCATTCTAATAGTATTCGGAGTCAGTAATTTATCATTTGCACAACCTTCATTTATTTTCGGTAAACAATTCGGAACAGATAAAGAAGACTCCGGACAAGATATTGTTATATTCTCGTCAGGCGAGTTCGTTCTTGCGGGTACAACATTCGGCGATTTGTGTTCCACTAATTTAGGGCAAAGCGACGGATTTATAATTAAGTATGATAGTACCGGCAGAGAAATTTGGAAAAAACAATTCGGTACAGAAGATAAAGATAGAATGTGGGAATTGGAAAAGGATGCCAACGGTAACCTTTATGCGGCCGGCAATACTTACGGGAAAATAAACGGGGAACAATACGGTAATCAAGATATGTTTATTTACAAATTTGATTCTAACGGTAACTTAATAAAGAGTAAAATAATCGGAACCGATAGTACCGATTATTTGAGAAAAATATATATCGATAATAAGCTTAACATCTATATTGCAGGCAATACGAAAGGCAAGATAGGCAGCCAAAGCTATGGTAATTGGGACTTCTTCATTATGAAACTTGATAGTAATTTTAATAAAATATATACATTTCAGTTCGGTACTGATGAGCGGGATTATTGTAATGATTTCAAAGTTGATAAAAACGGTGATATATACGTCTGTGGATATACTATGGGAAATCTCGGTGCAAAAAATATTGGTAAAACAGATGCTTTCATTGCAAAATATTCACAACAAGGAAAACTAATTAAGATCTGGCAATTCGGTACCGGCGAATATGAAAGTGCCGACTGCCTTATAATTGATAAAAATAAAGATGTTTATTTATCCGGAACATCCAGCGGAAATATTGTAACGGCCAATAAGGGAAAAACAGATGTTTTTGTAATGAAGCTTAATAATGTATGGGATAATCTATGGGAAATACAATACGGAACATCTTCATGGGATGAAGCATGGTATATGGAATTAATAAAATCCGACACCGAATTATTAATAAGCGGCAGTAACAACCCTGATGCATACTTAAGATTATATGATACAAATGGGAACCTGAAGTGGAATGAAGTATTTGCTGCAAGAGGAATAAAAGCAGGAACAGGTGGAAGACATTTTTCGGTTTATAAAAATAAATACATTTATTTCACGGGGTTTACGTTTGCGGACTTATTCAGTAAAAATCCAAATCAGGAAACAGATGACGCTTATATTGTTAAACTCGGATTGTAAATTTATGTGTGTTTATACTCTCAGAATGAATTGCCTTTGGCATGTAAGTCCCTAAGCAATTAAAGCAGCAATTGCAAATCCGGTTGAATCTTTAAGATATGAATATACGAATTTAAATCCGTCACAAAGACGATTGAATTACTTTGCGGAAGAACGTTATTGGAAAGAATATTATTGTCCGTTTGCGTTCACTTCCGTTCATAACCGAACGCTAACAAAGTTAAAAATGATAATTATAGATTTAATTTGAGTTGTTTATTCAGGCACACTCTTTGGCTTTTATTTATAGAGCATTTCCGTTTATAAAAGAATAATGCCATTGGAATATTAAATATTATGTGCAGTAAGTGTAATCTTTATATTGAAGCCTGAGTCCAATTGTTAAATCTTTTTAATCAAAATAATTAAAGCTAAAATGAAGAAAGTGATACTATGCTAAAACACAACCTTCTAATTATTTTAAGGAATTTTAAAAGAAATAAAAGCACATTTTTTATTAATCTCATTGGCTTATCAACTGGTCTGGCTTGTGCTTTATTAATATACTTATGGGTAAACGATGAACTGCATGTAGATAAGTTTAATAAAAATGACAGCAGACTTTATCAGGTAATGGCAAATTTTAAATCTCCTCAAGGCATTTCAACTGAAAAAATAACGCCTATAATTACGGCAGATGCAATGAAGGATGAATTCCCGGAGGTTGAATATAGCACCGCGACAAATGCATTTTTATTCTATACAAAAGAAGGCATGCTTATTAACGGTGATAATAATTTAAAAGCAAAAGGAATGTTTGCAAGTGAAGATTTTTTCCATGTTTTTTCTTATCGCCTCATTAAGGGGAATATAAATTCAGTATTGGAAAATAAAAACTACATTGTTATATCTGAAGGATTAGCAAAAAAAATATTCAAATCAACTAAACATATAATCGGTAAAACATTAAAATGGGAGCATCCATTTTTCCAAGGGACATTCCAAATTTCTGGAATGTTTAAAGATCCGCCTGCTAACTCGAGGTATAAATTTGATGTAATATTTAATATTAAAAAGCTTTTGGAAAATGATCCATTTGCTAAAACTTGGGGAGGCTTTTATTCTGAAACATGTTTAATTCTAAAGAAAGATACGGACGTTAATAGGTTTAATGAAAAAATTAAAGACTACTTGAAATCGAAAGATCCTTCTAATAAAAATGTAACACTGTTTATCCAGCAATTCTCCAAAAGGTACCTGTATGGTCATTATGAAAACGGAATTGTATCGGGTGGCAGAATAACATATGTAAGACTATTCTCTGCTATTGCCATCATTATATTGCTTATTGCCTGCATCAATTTTATGAACTTATCTACCGCTAAAGCATCAACAAGACTTAAGGAAATTGGCGTAAAAAAAACGGTTGGTGCAAATAGAAAAGAGCTTATAATACAATATATCCTTGAATCACTTTCCATTACTTTTTTATCACTCTTAATAGCAATTGTTATTATTGAATTGCTGCTTCCACAATTCAATTCACTAACTGGAAAAGCGATTTCTATGAATTTTAATCCGATATTTATTTTAATTGTTTTTGGGATTACAATTTTTACAGGACTTGTTTCCGGAAGTTATCCTGCATTTTACCTTTCAAAGCTCAATCCTGTTAGAATGATTAGAGGAAAGCTTAATACATCTTTCAGTGAAAAATGGATTCGAAAGGGATTAGTAATATTTCAATTTGCTTTATCAATTATTTTTATCGTCGGTGTGTTGGTTATTAACAAACAAATTGAATTTACACAGACTAAAAATCTAGGATACAACCGGGATAATATTTTATGTTTCCAATGGAAACAACCTTCTGGTTCTTCCGGCATAACTAATAATGATTACGATTCATTCTTATCGGAACTTAATAGTATACCAGGGGTTGTGGATGTAACGAATATGTCAGGGAGTATTTTAAATGACTTTATTGGACAAACCGGCTGCTCCTGGAGTGGGCAAGAATCTGATAAAACTTATCTATTTAAAGCTCCGTTTGT
>CAZRMA010000056.1:0-9349 GCA_964600655.1 uncultured Ignavibacteriaceae bacterium | reverse complement strand
GCTCCTGGAGTGGGCAAGAATCTGATAAAACTTATCTATTTAAAGCTCCGTTTGTCAGCTATGATTTTATTAAAACGCTTGGTCTGAAAGTCCTCAAAGGACGATCTTTTTCTAAGAATTTAAGTGATGAAGATTCCAAGATTATAGTGAATGAAGCTGCAATTAAAATGATGGGATTAAAAAGCCCTATCGACAAGCGTATTAGGTTTGATATGCAGATTATCGGTGTTGTTAAAGATTTTCATTACGGATCGTTGCGGGAAAAAATCGAGCCTTTGATTCTTCGGTTTAGAAAATATAATCCTGATGTTATGGTTAAAATTAAAGCAGGATCAGAAAAAGCTACTATAGAACAGATCGGGGAAGTTTATAAGAAGCTTAACTCCGGTCAACCGTTCGAGTTTACTTTTATGAATGATGATTACCAGGAACTCTACAAATCGGAGATCCAGACTGGAAGTCTATCCGCTTACTTTGCCGGATTAGCAATTATTATTTCATGTCTGGGTTTACTTGGTCTGACGGCATTCACAACACAAAAAAGACAAAAAGAAATCGGTATTCGAAAGGTATTAGGCTCAAGTGAATTTGGAATTATTTACCTGTTATCAAAGGATTTTACAAAGTTGGTTCTTGCTTCAATAATTATTGCGCTGCCACTGAGTTATCTTTTAATAAAAAACTGGCTTGATGGATTTGCTTATAGAATAAGTCTTAATTTCTGGTATTTTTTAAGTGCGGGTTTAATAACCTTGTTGATTGCCTGGTTTACAATTGGAACCCAGACGTTTAAAGCTGCAAGGATTAACCCTTCACAATGTTTGAAGGATGAATAATTACTATGAGGAAATAAATGTTTAAAAATTATTTATTAGTTGCTTATAGGAATTTGACCCGAAATAAAATTTACACATTAATCAATATTGCAGGTCTGGCAACAGCCATGGTTTGTGCTATTCTAATATTCAAATGGGTTAAAAGTGAATTAAGCTATGATTCCTTTTTTAAAGATTCAAATTCAATTTATAGACTAAACTGGAGTTTTAAATGGAATGGAAACGAAGGAATTACTCCTACTTCGCCTCCTCCTCTTGCCGCTAAATTAGTTGATGAAATTCCTGAAGTCTCTGCATCAACTCGAATTTATCCAACACAATCGATGGTTGTACGCTATAAAGACAAATTTATTAATGAAGACAAAATCTTTGGAGTTGATACAAACTTCTTTAATGTATTTAATTTCAAATTACTCGAAGGAAATTTAAAAACTGCTCTCTTATTACCTAACAGTGTTATTCTGACAAAATCAGAAGCTAAAAAATATTTTGGCAATGAAAGTCCCCTCGGAAAGATAATTACTATTGGTGATAGGAAACAGAATTTTGCTGGATATTATAATAATGTATTTAATGTTACAGGAGTTGTTCAAGATCCTCCTGAAAATTCCCACATATTATTTAATATGCTTACTACGATGTCCTCCTATCCAAAAGTATCATATTTTAATTGGAGTTGGGTATGGATGCAGGTTGTTACCTATATTAAATTAAAAGATAATTCTTCTGTAGTCTCAATTGAACCTAAAGTAAAAAAAATAGTTTCCAAATATGCCCCAACTGCATTCAAACGTGTTGGTTTTTCTTATAAAGATTTAATTGCTGGCGGAGGCAGATGGGATTTCGTCTTTCAACCGTTGAAAGATATTTATTTGGGCTCAGCGCAAATAGGAAATCCTTTAGGAGAAATCGGAAATAAATCATACGTCTATGCTTTTTCATTAATTGGTGTTTTTATTCTTTTGATTGCCTGCATCAATTTTATGAATCTCTCAACTGCTCGTTCTGAAAAACGTGCACGGGAAGTTGGTATTCGAAAATCATTGGGCTCATCACGCAACGCACTCTTTTTTCAATTCGTAATTGAGTCGATAGTATACAGTTTGCTCGCTTTGCCAATTTCTTTAGTATTAGCTGAATTCCTCATAACACCTTTTAATAATCTTGTTGGAAAATCGCTTAGTTTAAATTTACTTAATCCAATTTGGCAATTACCAGTTTTATTTTCATTGGCTGTATGTATTGGAACCGCTGCAGGCAGTTACCCCGGCATCTATTTATCTTCTTTCGATCCAATAAAAATATTAAAATCAAACACGCATTCAAGGACAAGAGGAAAAACCTTTAGAAATATTCTAACTACTTTCCAATTTGCTATAAGTATTGGATTAATTGTCTGTACTCTTTTAGTTCAGAAACAGCTTTTGTTCATTAAAAATTCGAACTTAGGTTTTAATAAAGAAAATGTCATTATCATTTCCAATGTTAATAATCCCCTAGGAAATAAAGTAAATGCTTTTAAGGAAATGATTAAAGCTAATTCGAACATTGTTGATGCTACAGTTTCGACCGGCATACCACCCAACTTTGGGTTTGGTGACTTCTATAAAGTTCCCGGTAAAGGAGATGAACAGATTTTGCTGGCTTCATACATGACTGATGAAAATTATTTAAATGCATTAAAAATTCAGCTTAAGCAGGGGCGCAACTTTCAAAAGGATCATCCCACTGATGCCAACTCTGTGATATTAAATGAAACTGCTGTTAGACAATTTGGTATTAAGGATCCAATCGGCAAAACAATAAATTATCCTAGCAAAGGAAATTACACCATAATTGGTGTGATAAAAGATTTTAATTTTATGGATCTTCATTCACCAATTTTACCTTTTGCCTTATTTGATCAAAGATCTAATTCATACCAAATACCAGAATCATATATTATTGTACGCTTGAATGGAAATGACATTTCAAAGAGCATATCTATGTTAAAATCAACATGGAATTCTTTTACAAATGAAACACCATTTAACTATAGTTTTCTTGATCAAAATATTGAACAACAATATACTACCGAACATCATTTAGGAAAAATCTTCTTAATCTTTTCCATATTTGCAATTTTTATAGCATCACTTGGATTGCTTGGATTAACAGCATTTATAACTGAACAGAGTACAAAAGAAATAGGCATTCGTAAAGTTTTGGGTGCCTCAGTCCCGGAAATTGTTTTTCTCCTTTCAAAAGAATTCGCAAAATGGGTATTAATTGCAAATATTATTGCCTGGCCGGCGGCATATTATATCATGAATACTTGGCTTCAAAATTTCGCTTACAAAACAAGTATTGGTATTTGGATTTTTTTGATTTCCGGAATTGCAGCGTTATTTATAGCTCTATTAACTATTGGCTCTCACACGATAAAAGCGGCAACTGCGAATCCAATTAGGTCATTAAGATACGAATGATGAATTAATACTAATTGCATGGATAAAATGTAATTATCAAAGTGAAGGAATTAAAATGAAAGAAATAAATATTCCATTGCCGGACTTTTTAGATAAGCAAATTGCTGAGATTGAAGTTAAGATTAATGGTAAGAAAAGACATTACAATTTTAAAGTTGAATCTTTTAGATGGGAAAATGATGATGAACAATTGTCAATTGACAACAAAATTAAAAATCTACAAGTAGAGTTAAAAAAGTACGAAAGGTCCTGGGAATTAATTCAAATTTTCAGGCCAAAAGATGATTCAAAATTTATTCAAGTTTTATTTAGACAAAAAGAAATAGTAAATCCAAATTGAGTTTTATTTTATCAGGGTGTAATGTTTAAGAACTATTTAAAAGTTGCTGTAAGAAATATTCTTCGCCAAAGGATATTTTCATTTATTAATATTATTGGACTTGCAATAGGAATTGCATGCTGTATCCTAATATTGCTCTTCGTAAGGTATGAACTTAGCTACGATAAATTCAATAAAAAAGCTGATGGAATATACAGGGTAACAAGAGAATGGTTTAATGAAGATGGTGCATCAAGTCTGCATCTTGCAAGAGTTGCTCCCCCAATAGGCCCGCTTTTAAAAAATGATTACCCACAAATTGTTAAAGAAGAAACAAGGCTTTTGCAAGATGGTAATGTTCAGCTGAAGGTCGGTGAAAAATCATTTATTGAAGACAGGTTCTTTTGGGCGGAACAATCAACTTTTAAAATATTTACTGTCCATTTTGTTAAAGGGAATAAGGATAATGCCCTTTCTGAACCTAAAAGTATTGTTATTACTTTATCTATGGCAAAAAAGTATTTTGGGAATGAGGATGCACTTGGCAAAACAATTAAATACGGGAACGTTGGGGAACTAAAAGTAACCGGAGTGATAAAAGATATACCAGAAAATTCCCATCTGAAATATGATTTTCTCGCGTCTTTTATAACACTTTACAATCCTGAAATAATCGGAAGGAAAACACTCGAAGAAAATTGGGGAAGTAACAATTATTTAACTTATGTATTATTAGAGAAGAATATCCCGGTAGAGCAGTTAAAAAGCAAAATACCTTCATTTATCGATAAATATATCTCGCAGGTTATAAGAAGAAACAATGGAGAAATGCCGGCTAAAGCCTTGCATAATTATAACAGTCTCCACTTCCAGAAACTGACAGATATTCATTTACATTCACATTTAACCACGGAAGTTGAAGAAAATGGTGATATAAAAAATGTTTATATCTTTTCAGCAATTGCACTCTTTGTGCTGCTAATTGCGTGCATTAATTTTATGAATCTTGCTACCGCAAGATCAACTAAAAGAGCAAGAGAAATCGGAATTCGCAAAGTGCTTGGTGCTTACAGACAGCAACTGATGAAACAATTTATTGGTGAATCAATGCTTATTGTTTTTATTTCTTTATCCTTTTCAATAATAATAGTTGAACTTACTTTAAAAACATTCAGTAACTTTTCTCAAAGAGACCTTCATTTAAATATTTTCTCAGATCCATTTTTGTTTGCAGCAATATTAGCACTTGCCATTGTTGTTGGATTTATTTCCGGTTCATACCCAGCTTTTTTGCTTTCATCATTTCATCCAATCGCAGTTTTAAAAGGGAATAAAATATTTTCACGAAGATCCTTATTTAGAACCATCCTGGTTGTTATGCAATTTACGATATCCATTGCCTTGATAATTGCTATGGGAGTTGTATTCCGGCAGATAGATTATGTGAAAAACAAAAATCTTGGCTATACAAAGGACCACCTTATAATTTTACCTGCAAGTGAAAAGATGAAGAATAATCTTGAATCCTTTAAAAGCCAACTTCTCCAGAAACCGGATGTAAAAATGGTTACAAGTTCTAAACTGGTTCCATCAAATATGCTCGTAAATAGTTGGGTAGCTAAAATATTCGATAAGAATAAATCTATTTCATTAAACTTTCGATTAGCCGTTGATGAAGTTGATTATGAGTTCTTTAAAACTTACCGGATTAAATTTTCAGCTGGAAGAGATTTTTCCAAGGATTATTCTACTGATGATAGCGCTTCATTTATCCTAAATGAATCAGCAGTTCATAAACTTGGATGGACTGCGAAACAAGCTATTGGAAAACGAATGTTATATGGGGATAGAAATGGAAGGATTATTGGTGTAGTCCAAGATTTCAATTTTGAATCTCTTCATAATGAAATTGTCCCTATAATATTTGTAATCACCAAAACAGGAAATAACCAGATTACTGTTAGAATTAGCGGTAAAGATATTCCCGCTACATTAAATTTCTTAAGAAAGAAATGGACAGAATACAAGCCCGACTATCCTTTTGATTATACTTTTCTTGATGACCAGCTTGCAGGTTTATATAATAAAGATCAGAAAATAGGTGATGTGTTCGGAATATTTGCAATCATTGCAATTATTATTGCCTGCTTGGGTTTATTTGGTTTAGCTTCTTATACCGCTGAAGCAAGAACAAAAGAAATCGGAATAAGAAAAGTCTTGGGAGCAAAAGTTTCAGGAATAATAACTTTACTTTTAAAAGAATTCTTATTCTTGATTATAATAGCAAACCTCATAGCCTGGCCTTTATCTTATTATTTTATGAATAAATGGCTTAATGAGTTTGCTTATAAAACCGGGATTAGTTTTTGGCTGTTTATCGCTGCTGGGATTCTTGCAATTATAATCACTATACTGACAATTAGTTATCAATCAATTAAAGCTGCAACAGCAAACCCTGTAAAATCATTGAGATATGAATAAAATTTATAATTTTTTAGGTGGTCAATATGTTTAAAAATTATTTAAAAATTACTTTAAGGAATCTCAAAAAACATAAGCTGTATTCCTTTATAAATATCTTAAGTTTAACAGTTGGAATAACTTGCTGCATATTGATTTCATTATATGTTAAGCATGAATTGAGCTACGATAACTATTTTGAAAATGCAGAAAATATATACCGGGTTACTACCACCCATATTTCGGAACGAGGAACTTCAATTGATGTAGAAACCCCCATGCCGCTTGGGAAAGCCTTGCATGAGCAATTTCCTGAAATTGGTAAATACACCAGAATTTTCTTTAGTGATAAAGAGCTTGTAGCATATAAAAATAAAAGCTTCGTTGAATCAAATTTAGCTTTTGCAGATTCAACCTTTTTTGAAATCTTTTCATTCAAAATATTAAAAGGAAATCCGGATCATTTATTAGACGCGCCTCATTCAATAGTTTTGACTGAATCCACCTCAAAAAAATATTTTGGTGATGATGATCCGGTAGGCAAAGTCTTAAAGTTGGATAATAAATATGATTTTATTGTAACTGGGGTTATGCAAGATATTCCTGCAAACACACATTTTCATTTTAAAATGCTTGGTACATATAGCGATGTGAATGGGAAAATATTATTTGCTGATTTTTCAAAACAATGGGCTGCATATTTCGGGTCTTACACATATATATTACTTCCTGAAAGTACTTCATTAAAAAGTCTTGGAGAGAAAACTGCCGGCTTTATAATGAATCAACGAAAATTCCCTGCCGGAACTTCTGTAAAATTGGAGTACCAGAAACTGAATGATATTCATCTACATTCAGATTATGTTGGTGAAATTGAAAATAATAACTCCTTTGCAAACATTCTTATCATAAGCACTATTGGTCTATTCATTCTTTTATTGGCATGTTTCAATTTTATGAACCTCGCTACGGCAAGGTCGTCAAAAAGAATAAGAGAAATCGGTATTAGAAAAGTTCTTGGAGCTATACGGAAACAATTGATAATTCAATTTCTCGGAGAAGCAATTTTTCTATCCATTGTTTCATTATTAATTTCTCTTGTACTTGCTGAACTTTTGCTGCCTTATTTTTCAAATTTATTGAACACAAAATTATCTTTTGAAATTATTAATAATTATAATCTGATATTTTTTATAATTATTGGAACTGTTATCGTCGGGATATTTGCCGGAATTTACCCTTCACTCTACCTATCGAGCTTCAAACCTGTTATCGCCGTAAAAAATATGGAGTCGGATTTTAAAACTACAAAAGGCGGATCATGGCTGAGAAAAATTTTAATAGTTGCTCAATTTGCAATTTCAATAAGTCTTATTATTTGTACAATGATAGTGCTGCAGCAATTAAATTATTTAAAAGATCACGATGTTGGGTTTAAGAAAGACCACACTATAACTATACCCTTTGGTACAGATATAAATGAAGAAAATTATCAAACACTAAAAAACGAGTTTTTAACTGTTCCAGGCGTTAAAGATGTTACTGTTGATGATAGCGCTCCCATTAGCGGTGACTTTTTTGATACTTCAATATTCCCAAATGGATTTGACGGCGGAGGGAAATTCAGTGTTTTTGTTAAATGTGTAGATGTTAATTATACTGATCTTTACCAACTGAAATTGCTGGCCGGCAAATTTTTCTCAAATAAATTATCTGACAATTGGAAGGATGCAGTTATTGTTAATGAAACTACTGTTAAAAGTCTTGGATTAAAAAATCCCGAAGATGCTATCGGGAAAAAATATTTAATTGGTTTTGGCAGAATAGAACCCGTCATAATCGGTGTTGTGAAGGATTTCAATATTGCATCACTTAAGACGAATATTAAGCCTTTGGCTTTATTTTATAAGCCTGATTACTTTCAAGAATTCTCCATAAGAATCAGCGCTGTAAATACTGCAGGAACAATTTCCGGGCTAGCAAAGATTTGGAAACAATATTCAATAAATTATCCTTTTAGATATTCATTTCTCGACGATTTTATTACAAGTCTATATCAGCCGGAACAAAAGACGTACACTATAATTTCAACATTTTCTTTGCTGGCAATAATAATTGCCTGCCTTGGTTTGATAGGATTGGCATCTTTTATTTTTGAGTTAAGAAAAAAGGAAATAGGGATTAGAAAAGTATTAGGTGCGAGTATTCCCGGTTTAATAAAATTATTAAATAGCGAATTTATCAAATTGGTAATAATAGCCAATCTTTTTGCATGGCCTACTGCATTCTATCTCATGAACGAGTGGTTGCAGAATTTCGCGTACAAGACAGAATTAAATTTGTGGACATTTTTAATTGTTGGAATTGCTACAATTTTTATCTCCTTTATAACAATCAGCTTTCAGGCGATAAAATCTGCTTATGCTAATCCAATTAAATCTTTAAAGTATGAGTAACAATTTGTTCTAACAGGTAATGAAAGTTGAATTGTAAAGATGAAGTTTCTTAGATAAATTATTTATTGCTACTTTTTTTATTGTAAGTTCATTTTAATTAAATTTGTTAAAACAAATGATCAATGGTTTATCAGAATTATCAATTCAATAAAAATGTTTACAGCAAAAAGGAAAATTAATTTTTATGATTGCGACCCAGCCGGAATTTTATTTTTCGGAAGGGTTTATGAACTTTGCCATTCGGCTTATGAAGAAATGATAGACAGTTTCAAATTAAATTATGATTACTGGACAAACGAAAATTTTATAGTGCCGATAATTAAAAGTGAAGCATCATATCACAAACCAATTCAATACAGGGAAGAAGTTTCAATTGAAATTACTGTTAAGCAGCTTAGAGCAACTTCATTTGAATTAGAATATGAATGTAAAAATTCAAAAGGGGAGAAGTGTGTAGTTGTTAAAACAATTCATGTTTTTGTCGATAAAAATTCTTGGAAGAAAAAAGATATTAGCCCTGAAATTAAGGATGGATTGATCGCACATTTAGTCGGTTAATTCATTTTAGAAGGATATTTTTTAACTCTTCTTTTTTTATTTTTCCTAAAGAAGTTTTCGGCAAAGAATCGAGGAAATAAAACTTTTGCGGGATTTTATATCCGGCTAACCTTTTTTTTAAGAATTTTTTTATTTCATCAATATTTAAATTGTTTTTTATTACAAGGGCAGCAGCAACGATCTGTCCCCATTCATTATCAGCAATTTCAAATACACTGGCTTCTTGAATAAAAGGATGTTTTGTTAATTCAT
>CAZRMA010000055.1:0-13821 GCA_964600655.1 uncultured Ignavibacteriaceae bacterium | reverse complement strand
ATTTCGAATTATTTTTAACATATGAAAAATTGATTTCTCAAAATTAAATTTATTTAAATCATGATATATTTTAATATTATTCTATTGCTTATAAGTTTTACTTGTATGGAATTTGTTGCATGGTCAACTCATAAATTTATTATGCATGGGCCATTGTGGAAACTCCATAAGGATCATCACATCAAAAATGAAAATAGCTTTTTTGAATTGAATGATGTATTTGCTTTAGTTTTTGCTTTACCTGGAATAATATTATTATTCATTGGAATATCGCTGGGATTTGATAAAGTATATTTTTGGATTGGGCTGGGAATTTCACTTTATGGTTTAGCATATTTTTCTGCCCATGATATTTTTATTCATCAAAGAATAAAACTCTTTCGGAATAGTGATAAAAAATATTTTCGGGCAATGAGGCGGGCACATAAAATTCATCACAAGCATGTTGAAAAAGAAAATGGCGAATGTTTTGGGTTTTTGTGGGTGCCGAAAAAATATTACGATCAATTTTAAATTTTAATTTTCAGAATATTACAATGTATAATTTCAAACAAGTACAAAAATTAAATTCTAATCTGCAAGATGTTTTTGAATTCTTCCAGAAACCAGAAAATCTGGCTAAGGTTACTCCACGGTGGATAAACTTTAAAATTAAATCACAGCCACCGCTTATTATGAAAGAGGGAGCTGAATTTGAATATACAATTAAACTTTATGGAATTCCTGTTTATTGGAAAACAAGGATTGCAAAATACTCACCGCCAAATATTTTTATAGATGAACAGTTAAATGGCCCGTATAAAATTTGGATTCACACTCATAAATTTCAGCAAGTTGATGGCCATGTGGTTATGGAAGATAGCGTTGATTACGATTTGCATGGCGGAATATTAAAGGGGATTATTCATAACTTATTTGTAAAAAACTCAGTCAGAAAAATATTTGAATATCGAAAGGCAGTAATAGAAAAAGAATTAAAAACTTCCTGATATTTATATAAAAATATATTTGAAAATTTACGGCTTTGCTTTCAATTAAGACTTACAAACTTTCATTTGATTCTTCAATATATTTGCTCTTAATTTGACAGCCATGATTTAATAAATACACAATATGATCAAATTCCTTTTTACGTTTTTTATTGTTACACAACTCGTTTTCCCGCAAAACATAAGTTCTAATTTTGATTTTTCAGGCATAATCCAATTTTGGAAAATTGTAAGCATACTTAAATCGAACCAGCAGCCAAGTTCAACTGATTGGGATAAACTTTTCAACACGCCTGGATACAAAGTTTTAACAAGCGGCGAATTCTCAAAACAATTTTTCATTAATGAATTCACTATTGTATTTATGCCTTCAAAAAAAGATGAGCTTCAAAAAGCTCTTTCTGCAGGAAGAGATATAGTACATTTAAATCATTTTATAAAAGTAAGAGATAATAAGCAGTTATTGGATGAACAATTAAGGAAACTCCAAATTCATAATTATTCGAGTGATGCTGTAAAGCGGACTTTGGAATTTTTACCTCAGTCATCAGTGTCTGAATATCCGCCGGTTTCATTTGTAATTTTTGAAAGCAATGGCCGTGGTTCATCACCAATTGTTGTTGATTTAGCAGCTTCCATTGAATGGGATTTTATGAGTTTCCTTTCGCATGAATTTCATCATTGGTATAGAAATAGGGAACTTCAATACAATATTTATAAAGTAAGCAGCAATGATGCAGCATTAGTGGACGCGTTATCAAAAATTGAAGCTGAAGGAATTGCTGATATGGTTGATAAAAGAGATTGGTTTACAAAACCAAGCACGGCAGTTTCTGATCACGCACGTCAATATATTTATGACGTAAGTAGATCTCCTTTCGTAATAAATCAGATGGACCAATTACTAAGCCAGTTAAATTCAAATCCAAATTCATCACGGCAAATTGGAAATCAAGTATTGCAATCTTTACCGGAACAGGGCCATTCAACAGGATATTTTATGGCGAGTTTAATTTTAGAGAAGATAGGAAAGGATCAGCTTGTTGAATGTGTTGGTAATCCATTCAAATTTATTAAGGTGTATAATCAAGCTGCAAAATTGAGTTCAGGGCGTTATCCGGCTTTTTCAGATGAATCAATTAAAGTCATCAATTCTTTAATATCTAAATATTCTTTGTGAGATTTTAAATGAAAAAGTGATATTCACTTCATAGGAGGCTGTCTCTCAAAAGATTAGATTTGTCAGTCTGAGCTTGTCGAAGACTGACGTATTAGAATAAATTCACACTTCGACGAGCTCAGTGTGACAGTATAAATTACTTCAGAGGCAGCTTCTTCATAGGTGAGTCTCACTTTAAATTAATTTTCATCCTTAACAAACATAACCAATGCCGCTGCCGCAAACATTGAAAGTCCGCCTAACAGCAATGCATAAATTGCTTCACCACCAAAAAGATTTTTCACAAAAAATCCTAAAATAGCAGCAGCAGTTATTTGAGGAATTACAATGAAGAAATTAAATATTCCCATGTAAACTCCCATTTTATTTGCCGGAAGTGAGCCGGTTAATATTGCATAAGGCATTGCTAATATTGAAGCCCATGCTAATCCGATTCCAAGTTCTGAAATTAAAAGCATGTCAGGATTTTTTATTAGATAAAAAGATGCAAGGCCAATTCCACCAAAAACCAAACTGATAGCATGTACAGTTTTTCTGCTGGTCTTTTTTGCAATCCAAACTAAAAGAAAAGCCATCACCGCTGCGAAGCCGTTGTAGACAGACATTAAAACTCCAACCCAATCAGCACCTTCATTGTATAATGCGGATTTGGCATCGGTCGCTCCGTAAATATGATGAGTCACAGCCGGAGTTGTGTAAATCCACATAGCAAACAAAGCAAACCATGAAAAGAATTGAACATAAGAAAGCTGCACCATTGCTTTCGGCATTTTGAATAGATCATTCATTACGATGACTAAACCCATTTGGGTTTTGTTTTGTTTGGTAAATAGCGATACAATCAATTGTAAAATCCCAAAAACAATTATTCCTCCAAAGAAAACCCCAAGACCGTAATCCATATAAATGTAAAAATAAAAGATTAAGAATAGAGCAAGGCCGGCTTCTATCCAATAAATTCCATTCTTAAAAAATTTGGTATGAGGAATAAAATTATCATCTAATCTCATTGAAGCCGAATTACTTTCTGAATCTTCAGAGAAACTTTTTAATTCTTCAGGAGAATATTCTTTAGTTCTAAAAACCGTCCATAGCACAGCTAAGAAAAATATTGCTCCGCCGATATAAAAAGAATATTTAACTGATTGAGGAATCATTCCTTCAGGTGCCGTGTTGCTAATTTTAAACCAGTTCGTCATAATGTATGGAAGTGCTGAAGCAATTACTGCCCCGGTGCCGATAAAAAAGCTTTGCATTGAAAAACCGATAGTTCGCTGTTCAGAAGGAAGCATGTCTCCCACAAAAGCTCTGAAAGGTTCCATGGAAATATTTATTGAAGCATCCATAATCCAAAGCATTCCCGCAGCAACCCAAAGAACAGGAGAGTTTGGCATAATCAACAAAGCAAGAGAAGCAAGTATAGCGCCTGATAAAAAATATGGCCGCCTTCTTCCAAGCTTTCCCCATGTTTTGTCGCTCATATGTCCGATTATCGGCTGGATAATTAAACCTGTAACAGGAGCAGCAATCCATAGAATCGGAATATCATCAATCTTGGCTCCGAGAGTTTCAAAAATTCTGCTGACGTTTGCGTTTTGAAGAGCGAAACCGAATTGAATACCAAGAAATCCGAAACTCATATTCCAGATTTGCCAGAAGGAAAGTTTTGGCTTTTGCATAATTAAGATACCCTATTTATTAAAATTCAATGCGCTCAAAATAAATTAATTCTAATTAAAAAGTATAATTTATTATTTACCAATTGAATTCCATTGCTTAACTTACTTTCATGAATCTCAACAAATTATTAACAGAAGTTATAAACAAAAATTACTCAGCATTTTTTTATACGCCTTCGTATTACAAAAAAAGCAAATCATATTTTTTTCAAGATCCTTCGGAAATTATTTCAATTAAGAAAGATGATAATATTCAAATGTCATTCGATAAGATCGACAGGAATATATCAAAAGGGTTGTGGTGCTATGCTTTAATAACTTATGAAGCTGGATATTTGTTTGAGGAAAAGTTAAAAAAGTATTTGACCGGAAATAATGAAGTCTTAATTCAGTTCATATTTTTCAAAGAAAAGAATGTTGAAGTAATTCCATCAAAAGATATTTCAATTTCTCATGATTTGGGAAAATATAAGATAAAAAACTTCAAACTAGATACTACGAAACAAAAATTTTCACAGCATATAAATAAAATAAAAAATTTCATTGAAGAAGGAGACACTTATCAAGTTAATTATACGCTTAAGGGTAATTTTAAATTCTCAGGAGATATAAAAAACTTATTTCAAACTTTAATATTTAATCAATCTGCAAGTTATTCAGCATTCATAAATAACGATGATAATTTCATTCTTTCTCATTCACCCGAATTGTTTTTTGAAACAAATGGAAATTCAATAATTACAAAACCAATGAAAGGAACGGCTAGAAGAGGCCATGAATTAGTATCTGACCGCCACAATAAATATAATCTTGAAAATGATGAAAAGAATAAAGCGGAAAACTTGATGATTGTTGACCTGCTTAGAAATGACCTTGGGAAAATAAGTGAATACGGTAAAGTGAAAGTGAAAAAACTTTTTGAAATTGAAAAATATGAATCGTTATATCAAATGGTATCCACAGTAAAAGCTGAGTTAAGAACAACAGATAGTAAAAAATCTATTTCTGAACTCAAGTCTGTCATTTTGAAGAAGTCTTCGACTGAGAAATCTTTCGCAAATTTTAACGAAAAGATTTTTCCCTTTGGTCGAAATGACACTAAAATTAATAAAAGAGATAATTTTGATAGTACATCCAATATTTCTTTAACAGAAATTATAAAGAATATTTTCCCTTGCGGCTCAATTACAGGTGCACCAAAAATTAGAACTATGGAAATCATAAATGAGCTTGAGAAAAAAACAAGAGGAATTTATACCGGCGCAATTGGGATAGGCAATAAACATTTTTCCTCTTTCAATGTTGCTATTAGAACTTTATCGATAAATAAAAAAACTCTTAACGGAGAAATTGGACTCGGCAGTGGAATTGTTTGGGACAGTCAGCCTGATAAAGAATATGAAGAAACTTTGCTTAAAAGTAATTTTATACGAAAACCAAATTTGTATTTTGAAATCTTCGAAACAATGCTGGTCGAAAATGGCCAAGTGTTTTTACTCCAAGATCATTTGGAAAGATTAAAATCATCAGCCGAATATTTTTTATTTAAGTATTATAAAATCAAAATTGAAAAAGAAATTATCAAACAAATAAACAAACTTGATTTAAATAAAAAATACAGATACAAACTTTTATTAAACAAATGGGGGAATGTTACTTCTGAAATAAATGAATACATTGAGGATCAATCGGAAAAGAAATTAATCATTTCTCAGAGAATTATTAATTCACAAAATCCTTTTCAATATTTCAAAACCACAAATCGAAAATTGTATAATAGTGAATTAAGAAAGTATAGAAGTAAAGGATTTTTTGATGTAATATTCTTTAATGAAAAAAATCAGCTGGCGGAAGGAACAATCACAAACATTTTTATAAAAAGCATTGAAAGCTGGTATACGCCGGCCACAAAGTCCGGAATATTACCAGGGGTTTATCGTAAATATTTGCTTTCACAAAACAGAGATATCAAGGAAACCTTTCTAACTAAAGATGATTTATTTTCAGCTCAAGAAGTCATTTTAACAAATTCACTAAGAGGAAAAATAGAAATTTCAAAATTATATTTGAATGAAAGTGAATTTAAAGAATTCATTTGATCTATATCTAAGGAATTTTCCTTAAAATTTAATATCTTCGCAAGAAATAAAAATTTCAATATTACTTCTATTGCCAATCAATGAGTGAAAATCCAAATTCGACTTCGAATAGAAAAAAAGAACATATAGAGCTTTCTTTAACAGACAAAGTGGCCTTTATTGAAAAGACTAATGGCTTTGATCGTTATGGTTTTAAGCATTATGCGATAACCGAAGTCGAAATTTCTAAAATTAAATTTTCCCAAAAGTTTTTTGGGAAGAAGATAAGCTTTCCGTTTTTGATTTCCTGCATGACCGGTGGAACAGGTGAAGCCGAAAATATAAATGCTCAGTTTGCTGTTGCTGCAAACCAATTGAATATTCCTTTAGGAGTCGGCAGTCAAAGGCAAGCGCTGGAAAATAATGTTTATCATCATTCATATAAAATCATTAGGCAAAACGCTCCCAAAATCCCTATTCTTGGAAATATTGGAGCAGCACAAATAGCTTTGATGAAAGATTTTAAACCGATCAACTTTTTAGTTGATTTAATCGAAGCAGATGCAATGGTTGTGCATATAAATCCTGCTCAAGAACTTTTTCAGCCTGGGGGCGAACCAAACTTTAAAGGATTGCTTAAAAATATTGAAAAGCTGGTAAAGGTTTTAAAAGTTCCGGTAATTGCAAAAGAAGTCGGTTCCGGGATTTCAAAAGAAGCAGCCGCAAAATTGTTAAATGTTGGAGTAAAGGGAATTGATGTTGCCGGTGCTGGAGGAACAAGCTGGACTGCGATTGAAATTTTAAGGTCAAAAAGTAAAAATGTTCAAAATGAATTTTGGGATTGGGGTTTGCCTACAACATACTGTATAAAAGAAATAGTTAAATTAAAAAAGAAACACGATTTTATATTAATAGGTTCCGGAGGAATTAATTCATCCATTGAAGCAGCCAAGGCATTTGCTCTTGGTTCTGATATGGTTGCTTCAGCAAGAATAATTCTTCAGGAATTAGATAAGAATGGAACCGAAGGAGTAATTAAATTAATTGAAAACTGGTTTGAGACTATAAAAAAGATAATGTTTCTAACTGGTTCAAAAACCTTAAAAGAATTTAAAAGAAATAAATTAATATTGAAGAAAGAACTTTATTGATAGCCAAAAGTTCAAATAAATATTATTCTCTTTATGAAAGAGAACGTAAGAAAATTGAAGTGAAGCTTAAGGAATCACTTCAATATAGAGAGCCTAAAACACTTTACTCTCCATCTTCATATATAATTCAAAGCGGTGGAAAGAGACTTCGTCCGCTTCTTGTTTTATTTTCAGCAAAAGCAGTTGGCGGAAAATATTCACAAGCATACAATGCTGCTGTTGCAGTAGAACTTTTGCACAATTTCACATTAGTTCATGACGATATAATGGACAATGCTGATAAACGCAGAAACAAACTTACTTTGCATAAAAAATATGATTTAAGCACTGCAATTTTGTCGGGTGATAGTTTGCTTGCTGTAGCTTATGAATATTTGCTAAAAGGATCGCCCACCGGCAGACGTACTGAAAGTGGAAACACAAAAAAAATAATTAATTCTTTTACCAAAGGTTTAATTGAAGTATGCGAAGGTCAAAGTCTTGATAAAGATTTCGAATTAAAAAAAAATGTATCTATCAATGACTATCTAATAATGATTAAAAAGAAAACTGCTGCAATGATTGAAATGTGCTGTAACATTGGAGGACTAATCGGCGGGGGCTCACAAAAGGAGATTAATGCTCTATCAAATTTTGGAAAAAATATTGGAATCGCATTTCAAATTCAAGATGATCTATTGGATATAGTGGGAAATGAAAATGAATTTGGTAAATTTGTGGGCGGCGACTTAATAGAAGGTAAAAAAACCTATTTGTTTTTAACAGCTTTGAATAAATCAAAAGGTTCCGATAGAATAGATTTATTAAAAGTAATCAAGAATAAAGGTGTAAAAAGAAGTCAAATTAGTAAGTATAAATCGCTGTACGAAAAATTAAATGTAATCGAGGAGTCAAAAGCTGAGATAGCAAAATATACTGGCAGAGCTTTGAGTTCTATTAAACACTTAAAAAACAAAAATGACAGAGATATATTCATATGGCTTGCAGATTCACTTATAAAAAGAATAAGATAAATGATAGAAAATAAAGTTATAATAAAAAATAAAGCTGGTATGCACACTCGTCCGGCAGCTACAATTGTTAAAATGGCTTCGAAATACAAATGTGATTTTTTCATTTCAAAAGATGGTTTGAATATTAATGCAAAAAGTATTATCGGTGTAATGACCTTAGCTGCTGAAATGGGATCAGAAGTTCTTTTAACATTTGACGGGCCTGACGAGAAAGAAGCTGCCGAAGAAATAACTGATTACTTTAACAGAGGCTTTGACGAAATGTGAAAACTTTTAAGCAAATATTCCAGGAAGCAGAAAATAAAATTGTTGGTATCGCCGCAGCACCGGGAATTGTCATCGCACCGGTTTATCTTTTTACTAAAGAAATTGTGCAGGTTAACGATGGCGATATAGAAGATACACAAGAAGGACTGACTAATCTTGAAGAAGCTTTAGGCAAATCTAAAAAAGAGCTAAATAAAATATTTTCTGTTGCAAAAGAAAAAATGGAAGAAACGCGAGCAGCTATTTTTGAAGCTCATATGATGATTCTGGATGATCCTGTCTTAATAAATAAGATTAAGGAAAGAATAGAAAAAGAAAAAAGACTTCCGGAATATATAGTAAATGACGAGATAAATAAGTACCAGCAGTTAATGTTTGGCTCTAAAGAATCTTATATGAAAGAAAGAGCGCATGACATAGAGGATATAAAAAATAGAATAATTAGAAATCTTCAAAAGAAAAGATGGGTTTCAAAAATTCCTCATAATGCTATTGTCGTAAGCGACAGTCTCACACCCGCTGATACAATTTTACTTTCACGCTGTGATGTTCGTGGATTTGTTACTGATCACGGCGGTATTACTTCTCATGCGGCAATCATTTCGCGATCATTAAATATACCAGCGGTTGTTGGAACGCATAATGCATCGACTTTAATTAAAAATCACGATGAAATCATAGTAGATGGTTTTCATGGTTTCGTAATTATAAATCCTAATAAAGAACAGAAAGTATTTTTTGAAGAAAAACATGAAAGACTTGTAAAGCTACAAAAAGATTTAGAAGAACTTAAAGACAAGCCTTCTGTAACAAAGGACGGTAAAGAAATTCAACTAAGTGCCAATGTAGATGTTTCAGGCGAAATAGATATTGTAATGACCAGTGGGGCAAAAGGGATCGGCCTATATAGAACAGAACAAATACTCGAAGAGCTGAATGAATTTCCTACTGAAGATGAGCAGGCCAGAATTTATACAAATTTATCCGCGAGAATTTATCCGGAAGTAATAACCATCAGGGCATTTGATATTGGGGGAGACAAGTTTAGGCTGTTTGATTATGATGAACCTAACCCATTTTTGGGACTTCGTGGAATTAGATTATTACTGGAAAATATAAAATTATTTAGATCACAGATTAGAGCTGTATTGAAAGCCAGTGTTCATAAAAACATTCAATTGATGCTGCCAATGATCAGTACAATTACAGAATTCAGAGAATCTAAAAAAATAATTGAGCTTTGTAAATTGGAATTAATGGAAGAAAAAATTCCATTCGATAAAAATTTAAAAATTGGAATAATGGTTGAAGTTCCTTCAACAGCGGTAATGGCGGAGGTATTTGCAGCTGAAGTTGATTTTTTAAGTATTGGCACTAACGATTTAATTCAATATTTGATGGCGGTTGATAGAGGAAACGATTTGGTTTCATCACTTTACCAGGAGTTTAACCCTGCTGTTTTAAAAACCATTCACTATATTGTCCGTGAATCTAAAAAGTTAAATAAATCTGTCAGCATTTGCGGGGAAATGGCCGCCGATACTCTTGCTATTCCGCTGCTGGTAGGGTTGGAATTAGACTCATTAAGTATGTCACCTGCTACCATTGCTTATGCCAAAAGAATAATACGCAGCATAACATTTGAAAGTGCAAAACAACTTGCTGACAGATGTCTTAAATGTTCATTGGAAAGTGACGTAATTAAAGAAATAGAAAAGTTTTTTGAAGATAATTCTATTACTAGAACAAGAAATATAATATAGGAATAAAATGAAAATCACAGAATATGTTGAAAAGTATGATCTTCAAAATCAATTTGATGTATTGGTAAATTCGTATAAGCAAATCGAGTTTGCCTGGAATAATAAAATAAATCTTGCCCCCGTAAAAAATAAAAAGTTTACATCCATTGTTGCCACCGGTCTTGGTGGCTCTGCTATAAGTGGTGATTTGATGTTAAACTTTTTGCATGACGAAATGAAAATTCCGTTCATCGTAAATAGAAATTATTCCCTGCCATCTTTCGTAGATGAAAATACTTTGCTCATTGTTTCTTCTTATTCAGGCAATACAGAAGAAACTATTTCTGTGTTTAATGAAGCATTAAATAAAAATTGTTCGATAGTCTGCATTAGTACCGGCGGAAAGGTTGAAAAAATCTCTTCTGATAAAAATATACCCCTGGTTAAAGTTACGCCGGGCTATCAACCAAGATACGCACTTGGATTAAGTTTTTTTTCTTTACTAAAAATTTTACAGGACTTAGCTCTTATTCAGAATCAGGACTCTGCAGTAAAAAAGATCATATCTTTATGGAAAGAAAAAGGCGTAGAATACGGCAAAGAGGAGAATATGGCTATCGAATATGCCAAACAATTGTTGGGATTTATACCAGTAATTTATTCTGCAGTAGATTTAACTTCTGCTGTTGGTTACAGACTTAAATGCCAGTTTAACGAAAACAGCAAACTGCATGCTTTCAGTAATATTATTCCGGAAATGAATCACAATGAAATTATTGGCTGGGAATCGTTTAATGAAAAACAATTTCAAGCTAAGGTTATAAATATTATTGACAGTAGTTATCACACACAAATAAAAAAACGATTTGAAATCACTTCAGAACTTGCAGCAAAAAATGGTGCTGAAATCATAAATCTTCAAAGTGATGAAGAAAAATTTAAAGTGAGACTTATGGATTTGATTTACTTGGGAGATTGGATAACCTACTACACTGCTGTAATGCGCGGATTTGATCCTACCGAAATTGAAAATATTAATATTTTAAAGAAGCGATTGGCTTAAGTCCCAATTCTAATATCTAATTACTAAAAAGTACAATCTCATTTAATCTACCTTCACTTATTATTTTCACCTGAATAAGACAAGGGAAGTAGGCTATTATTAGAACTGATTACAATATTTATTATTAATCTGATTTTTAGCTGCAGGATTGATTTACGCTATAAGGTTCTCATCAAAAAAAGAAAATATAAATATCTTGACTGATTAGTTGAGTTAACTTATTTTCTTTGCATAGGATTAATCAACTTCTTCAATATTGACGGAATGATAGCTTGAAAAGTTTCTTTACCTTTGTTCTACTGATATTTATTAGCTTCACAGAATTATCATTCAGCCAGATTTATTTTTTTGGTAGAAATAAAGTTCAGTATGCCGATTTTGATTGGAAAGTTCTAAAGACAAAACATTTCGATATTTACTATTATAACCAAACCGAAGAAGTTGCAGAAATAGGCGGAACTTATGCTGAAGATGTGTTTGATGAATTAACTGAAAGATTAAATTATACGGTCACTGGAAGAATTCCTCTAATATTTTATAATACACAACTTCATTTTCAACAGACCAATACAACTCCCGGTTTCATTCCTGAAGGCGTCGGGGGATTTTTTGAGTTTATTAAAGGAAGAGTTGTAATCCCTTCGAATGGTTCACTTCACGATTTTAGACACGTTATTCGTCATGAGTTAGTTCACGTATTTACTACAGGAAAAATTTATCATGTTATGTTAGATCACCGAATCAGCCGTGATTACGGACCTCCTTTATGGTTCACAGAAGGAATAGCTGAATATATGTCAACCGAACCAGATGACCAGGCCGAAATGGTAATGCGTGATGCAGTTATAAATAATTATTTTGTTAATCTTGATAACATGAACCGGATATACGGTTCATTTTTGATGTACAAAGAAGGTCAAAATTTTCTGGAGTTTGTAAAGCAGAAGTACGGTGAAGAGAAAATTGTTTTAATGATGGATAACATTTGGATGTACAGCAATTTCACTAAAGTTATAGAATACACATTACAAAAACCTATAGAAGAAATTGATGACGAGTGGACATTTTATTTGAAGAAAAAATACTATCCGCTCCTAGATACCAGAACACCGATTGGCAATGATGCTAAAGCTGTAACAAACTTCGGGTTTAATTTTTCCCCGGTATATTATAAAATCGGAGACAAAGAATATTTATATTTTGCTGCTAATAGAGATGGCTATGCTTCACTTTATAGAGTTGAGCTTAACAAGAAAAATAATTATGCGGATGTTGATCCAGAATTAGTACTAAGGGGCGAAAAATCTGAAGAGTTAGAGTCATTTCACCTATTTGATGCCGCAATTGATATAAATAAAAATGGCCTTTTAGCTTTTGTAACTCGTTCCGGGAAAACCGATGCTATTCATTTCTTTTCAATTAAGCAAGATGAAATAATTAAGGATTTCCAGGAAGACAATATAATCAGCATCTCATCGCCTAAATATTCTTCCGACGGCAAAAAAGTTGTTTTTTCAGCGGTTGATGAAAAAGGATTTAGAGATATTTTCATTTTAGATATTGAAACAGATAAACTCACCAGGTTAACAAATGATTACTATAATGATAAAGAACCTTCATTCGGAATTACTGATGATCAAATATTATTTTCCTCTGACCGTACTGCCGGAAAGATCAGTCAAACTCAAAACATATTTTCTTATGATTTAAAAACTAATCAAATTAATTACATTACATATTTGAATTGTAATAATCACACCCCGATAATTTCACCTGATAAAAAATATCTTTATTACACTTCAGATTATGACAAAGTAAGAAATATTTGGCGCGTTAAAATAAAGAATGGAATGTTTGAAAGAAGTGCGGAAAAAATTACAAACTATTTAACCAGTGTTTATAATCCTTCATTCAGCAATGATTCTACTATAAATTTTGCTGGTTTTGAAAATTTCGCATTTAATATTTATCAATACAATTTGAATAAAGTAAATCCGGACTCGAATCTTACGGTGAAGATGAATTTCGATTCGGCATTTGGAAATTGGAAAGTGAAAACATATTTCTCAGAAAAGAAAAATCAAAAGTTGAAGTACGAAAGAAAATACTCACTTGACTATGCTGCAGGCCAAGTTTCAACGGCATATGATCCGGTTTACGGTACAAGAGGCGGAGCTATCTTATCTTTAAGTGATTTGTTAAGTGATGATAATTTTTTCTTCTTAATTTACAATACTGCAGAAGTTCAAAGTGAGTTTTTAAAAAGTTTTAATGTTGCTATACAAAGAGCCGATTTAAGTAAGCGGACAAATTTTGGTTATGGTGTTTTTAATTTCAGCGGAAGAAGATATGATATTCGTGAATCCGAAGAATACTTTTATGAAAGAAGTTTTGGCGGAAATTTTGTCCTCGATTTTCCATTATCGAAATTCCAGCGCATTGAAGCAGGAGTAACTATTGCTAATTCGGACAAACAAGTAATCCAAGGAGTAATTGAAAGAAAGGCTTTGCTGCTTAGTAATTCAATTTCATATGTACTGGATAATTCTTTGTGGGGCCCAACGGGTCCATTAGACGGTACGAGAGCGAGATTACTGTTTGGATATACAGGAGATATTAAATACAGCAACGTAAATTATTTTTCAGTCATTGCCGATCT
>CAZRMA010000054.1:0-13841 GCA_964600655.1 uncultured Ignavibacteriaceae bacterium | reverse complement strand
TACAAAAATTCATTCAATAACAATTAACTTTGCATATTAACCTTCTTTATCCACAACCTGCAGTAACCTTGTGGACTAATCGGCCCTTTTACAACCTGACAAGAACCACATGGCTTTCCTTCTTTCGGCATTATAAACAAATTACATGTTCCACACATTTTATCATTATAGGGTGAAGCAACCATATATTCATTAGAAGTTCTGGTTGCTAACTCTGCATCTGTCAACCCGCTGGTATCAGAACATGGTGAATTGGCTTTGTTAATTGATTGTCCCGGCTGGCTATTATCTTTTCCCCTGCAGGCGGATAACAAACTGCTGCCGCCGAATAAAATTACCCCACTAAAAGAAATATTTTTTATAAAATTTTTGCGACTAATATTTTTTCCCATGACCTTTGCCTGAAATTATTAATTTTATTAATCATTTAGAATCGAAAAACAAGTAACTAAAAATAGAAAAAAACATTACTGTTTTAAATCACTTTTGTTAAATAAGCAATTATCTCATCCAGAGAGTCGCAGCTTTCTATTAACCCCGTTTTTCTATTTTCATATTGAAGGCGTTCATCAATTATGGGTATAATTTTCTGCCACATTGAGGAATGGCAAATTATAGGTTTGGCATTTAGTAATTTTTTATTTGTAAACTCCCATACTGCAGCCAGCTCAAGCATTGTCCCTGTTCCACCTTTTAAGATGACATAGGCATCCCCAAATTCTATCAATTTTGTAATTCTTTCAAATAAAGTATTACATTTAATTTCTGTGGTTACAAAATCATTTGCATTTCTTTCGAAATAATTTACCGTTACACCGAATACTTCTGCTTTATTTTCTAACGCACCTTTTGAAATCGCTTCCATTATTCCGTAATAACCGCCTGTGCAGACATTAAAATTATTTATTGCAAGCTGCTTGCCGAGCAGATAGGCAAATTCATATTCTGCATCCCCTTCTTTTGGAAATGCGCTTCCGAAAACTGTTATTGTTTTTTTCATTTGAAAAAATGATTATTAGAATGTATAACCAGCATTTAATACAAAGTCAAATTGATTGAATCCGCCCATACCATTCGTGCTGTAACTAACTCTATCAAAAAGTAATGAATAATTTATTCTTGGACTTAAAATTATTTGATCATAAATTTTAACATTAACACCAGCGGCTGCAAGTAAAAACGTATTATAATAGTATTTTGGATTGCTGTTAATTACCGGATTCGTTCTTTGAATACCCAATCCACCTTCTACAAAAAATGGCTTAAACCTTTCCATCGGATGGAATCTATAAGATGAAGAAAAATATACATTTTCATATTTTGAACCTATATATACAGAGTTCCTACCATCTGAAGAATTAAAATTTATCTCCCAGGGGATCGAACTGTAACTAAAATTTGTAACCAATGCATTGTTATCATTTAAATAAAATGCAGCTTCAATAAAATATTTTAAACTATTTTTATTCGACATAACAAATGAATAACCACTTGAACTGCCTAATGGATAATCCTTATACCTGCCAACGCGAATGGATTGGCCAACACCCACAGACAAAATTATTTTTTCTAAAGCCGAGCCTTTAAATGGATTTTTTTCAGTATGGAAAAAATAACTTTCATCAACACTTAATTTGAATTGAAAAGTTTCCCATGGATACTTCCATGTCGCGAACCTAGTTATATAATTATTATACCATCTTCCAGCGTAGCCTACTGAAAATTTGATATCACTGAATGATAACCCTACATCAAAACCATGAGTAAAGAAATTAATAAAGTTAGTCTTGGGACCGCCTGTGAAATTTCCAAAATAAAATTCCTGGAAGAACGAAGCATTACCGCCTAAATCCAAAGGCTTCCAATTAAATGCAAAGCCGGAATGGATAGTAGCATCACGAGGAAAATCTTTCCAATCCGTAAATAAAGTTTTGAACGAAGACTTGCCATCACCGTTATCTTCTCTATCGTAAAATAATTTCGATATGCCTAGATTTAAAGGAAGTGAAAAATATGAATTATCTATGGTTAAATAATTTACTGCCAAATTCAATTTTGATGGTGGCGATTCATAATAAGTTTTAGCTTGATACTCCACACTATAAGGAGGTATAGACTCATATTTTACAGCAGAGCCAAAATTGGTTAATGAAAATCCTATGTTAAGTTTATCATTACAGCCCAGTGGTCTATAGTTCAATCCACCACTGAATAGTAATTCATTCGATCCTGAAAGCCCGTATCTGTTTAAAGCATATCTAATCTGTAGTCCAGCGGAAAATTCATTCGAGAAATTTCTTGCGTAGGCAATTGAAAAATTTCTTTCATATGCATTAAATTTACCAATGGGATCAGGGCTTTCTGCAGATGTTAAATACAATTCGCCCATATCCCAATTTTGATAGCTAACTCCGAAGTAACCGACATTTTTTATTTCAAACATTGAATGAAGTGAAATTATTCTGCCTGCATCAACAAAAACGTATATTGGCTGAGCAAAATAGGATAAGGATGCATGATCTGTAAATACCAAATTAGCAGGGTTATATACCAATGCATCATCGTTTGTAAGCAAAGCAACTCCCTGCTCTCCCATTCCCAGGGAGGAAACAGATTGAGGGAAATTTAAATAATACATCGCTTGTGAACTTTGAGCGGAAATAATACCGGATAAAATTGATGCAATTAAAAAAGTCAGAATTTGGTAATGATTAAATATTTTCATGTGAACCCCTTTCTCCAATGATAAGCTTTTACATATGCAAATTTAACAATAGAAATCTATTATTAACAACATAAAATTTAGTGTTAAAAAACACCCAACCATATTAAATAATCTGAAGTCTAATCAGCATAACTACGAATAATATTTTAGTTTTACTTTTAAGGGATCTGCAATGAAAAAACTTTATTTACTGTTTTTACTGCCGTCGATGTTTTTACTCACCGGAGCAGTTTATAACCAATATCCGGGCGAAGCCTTTTATAATCCAGTTATTGAATCAAATATAAAATTAGACAATGATGGAAGTCTTCATAAAGAATTTAAAGTGGAAGAAGGAGAATTACTGGATATAAATTTGGAATCCGGAGGTTCAATAGATATTTCAGGATGGGATAAAAATTATATTTCTGTAGATGTAACATCTAAAAAAGATGATTTAAACAGATATGATTTCAACTTCTATGAAAGTTCAAGTGGATTAACGGTATCATCAAAATTCAAAAAAATGGAATCACATCGTAATAACAGCTTGAGATTTACTTTTATGATCCCGAATAAATTTGATGTTTCCCTGGAATCTATGGGCGGTCCAGTAGCAATTAAAAATGTTGAAGGTGAGATCACCGGACAAACAATGGGCGGCGGACTTGAGTTAAGTAAACTGAAAGGAAACCTAGAGTTAAAAACTATGGGTGGACCAATTAATTTATATGATTCAGAAGTTGATGGAGGCGTTCACACAATGGGTGGACCTGTTACAATAAGCAATGTTAAAGGGGACGTAAAAGGCACTACCAATGGCGGTCCTGTAACGCTCAAAAATGTAACTTCAAGATCAGGAAGATCAACTGGCGATGCAGTGATTATCTCCAGTATGGGCGGAGAAATAAATGTTGATGAAGCTCCAAATGGTGCCGATGTTAAAACACTTGGCGGAGATATAAGAATTAATTCGGCAGGAAAATTTGTAAAAGCAAAAACTAACGGCGGAAGTATTAATATAGAAAATGCCGACGCTTCAATTGAAGCAAAAACAAATGGAGGAGATATAGTTGCTGAAATGGTGGGCGAGGCAAATAAAGGAAATAGAGATGTAAGTTTAAAATCTAACTCCGGGGATATTACTCTTACCGTACCCGAAAATTTATCGATGGATATTGAGATAACCATTGGCGGAGTTGATCGGGACGGAAGCAACAATAAAATTTACAGCGATTTCCCGTTAAAAGAAAAGATTTTATCGAATGGAGAAGAATATGGCTGCTGCAGTCTTCGTGGCACCGGAACAATAAACGGCGGGAAAAATAAAATATTAATTAAAACAATTAATGGTGATGTTTATTTGAAGAAAGGTAAGTAAAAAAATTTAATAAGAATATTGAGTATGATTTTAGGCATAAGGCTCATCTTAACACGAGCCTTATTTTTATAAGTTTAACAATTCTAAATCGCAGCATTCGAGCCAACAATATTTATCGTAATAGCTATATCGTCCGAAACTTTTTGGCCAAGCAATTTATTTGAAACATTATATTCCGAAAGTTTGATATTAAATTTTCCATTTACTCCAAGTAGATCACCCGAAGCTCTTTCTTTTGTTGCTTCACTCTCATCAAGATAAGTAATTGTGGTTGGAGCTATAACTTCTTTTGTAACTCCATGCAATGAAAAATCGCCCACAATATCAGCTTCGATCTTATTATGCGAAAGTTTTTTAACATTCTTAACACCTTTAATTTTAAAAGTAATTGCGGGATATGTTTCAGCATCCAGCCATCTATCACTTGCCAGGTGGTGATCCCTCATTTCAATGCCGGTTTTAAGCGAACCTGTAACAATTGAAACCTCACCTTTAAGTGTATTTGCAAAATCGTCTACATTAAAAGTTACTTTGCCTGAAATTTCGGATGTCAATCCATTTACATCTTCAAGGGGTGTAGTGCTGAAAAATGTAGCCTGGTTGCGGCCGGTTTTATCTTCAAAAGTAAAAGTCTGGATTCCTTTTGCCTTAACATTAAATCCTTGTGCAAAAGCTGCGACAGCTAATAATAGTAATACAGGAATAGATTTCAGAACTGATTTCATCAACTCTCCTTATTTCGAGATTTAAATTGAAATATAAATATGCCGGCAATAACAACAACAGCACCCATGAATATAGAAATATAATCCAACCCCAGCACTAATTTATCTTGCCATTCTTTATAAGTTGTTCCAAACAGCTCGTCCTTTTTTTCAACCAGCACTTTGGTTTTGGTAAAAATATTCGCACCGTATGCAATCCAAACAATCAATGCAATCGCAATAAATATGAAAGCAATCATTATTGTGGTTTTTTGCCGCTTGTTCAATTTCATAGTAATCTCTTTTTCCAAAGAAAGTTATTTTTTCCAACCCAAACAAGATATTTTTTTAGCCGATCAATTACTAAGTAAGTATAAACATTTTTGAAAAAGTGACAAGTGATTTAAATTATAGTATTCAAATTAATCTCGAATAAAATCTAATTTTCATTTATCTTAAGAATATCAGAATTCAACATTTTACTCATCACATTTATATAACAAATTAGTTGTTATTTAGATGACAAACTTTTAAAATTAAATTTTGGAATAACATTATGAAAAAGAAAGAACATCACACAATCAGCGATAGATTTGATCACTTCGCACATATAATTACTAAATTTACAGGAAGTACTGAAGCATTTTCAATTTCATTTTTAATAGTAATTGTATGGATTGTTACAGGACCGGTTTTTAATTACTCGGACAGCTGGCAGCTGGTTATAAACACAGGCACAACAATTATAACTTTTCTTATGGTGTTTTTAATTCAAAGATCACAGAATAAAGATTCGCTTGCAGTTCATCTTAAACTAAATGAATTAATTGCTTCGTCATCCACCGCAAGCAATAGATTGGTCGATGTTGAAGATTTGACCGAAACTGAATTGGAAATACTTCACAGGTATTACGAGCTGCTTTCATTAAAAGCCAAAAAGAAATCGGAATTGAAAAAAACTCATTCAATCGATGAAGATTAAAAGAAATATATTCGAATTGATTTTGGATTTGATAATATTTAGTCTTTAAGAAAGTCTGGACAAACAATTAAAAGGAATCTAAAATGAGCTTTAATTATTTGCCATTAAAAAATGTGGATGTACCGGAAATTCCAATAAAGAAAAATGTTAGTCTATCAGCATCTAAAACCGCTTTGATTGTTGTAGATATGCAGAATGATTTTGTCAAAGATAAGGGAAGCCTTCTCGTTCCCTCAGCAAAAGAAACCGTTTTAAATATAAAAAGATTAATATCTGCAGCGCGTAAAAAAGATGTAGTTGTCTGCTATACTCAGGACACTCATTTTAAAGATGATAAAGAATGGAAGATATGGCCGAAGCATTGCGAGAAAGGTAGTTGGGGCTGGGAAATAATTAAAGAGTTAAAACCAACCAAAAATGATTTGGTTTTTCAAAAGAACAGATACGACGGATTTTACGGGACAACTTTGAATCATTATCTTTCAAACGTTTGGAAAATTGAAAATTTAATTCTAACCGGAACCGTTTCAAACATCTGTGTTGCTCAAACTGCTGCCTCAGCGGGATTAAGATGGTATAATATTGTTATTCCAGCCGATTCAATTTCCGCTTTAACAGAATTCGATCAGGCTTTAACATTAAGGCAAGTTTCATTTTTATTTAATGGAGTAATCGTAAAGTCCTCCAACGACATAAAATTTAAATAAACACTTCCATTTGATTAGTAAAATTTATATTTGACCCATGTTACAACTATTTGATTTTCAAGTAGTTAAGTTTAAAATCTAATAATTCAAATATAAAAAAATTCTTTTTAGGAAAATAAATGGGTAAAGGACAGGTTATTTCTAAAGAAAAAGGGATGGGAAGTTTTCAAACTCCGGCATCAAGCATTATAGTAATTTTCGGTGCATCAGGAGATCTATCGCACAAGGAATTGCTCCCGGCACTTTTTGCGCTCTATTGTTTAAATTTTCTACCTAAGAAATTTGCAATTGTTGGTTTTGACAGAGTCAAATTTGATAATCAAAGCTATCGCGCTGAGATGAAAAGTGCTGTTGAAAACACTAAATCAATCGACGCTAAAAAATGGAAAGACTTTACAGATAATTTATTTTATGTACAGGGTGATTTTGTAAAGAATCCTGCAAAATCATTTGAAGATCTTTCATCATCAATAAATAATATTCAGAAGGAAAGAAATATTTCTAATAATGTTCTTTTTCATCTTGCCGTGTCACCCATGTTTTATTCAAAAGTTATTTATGAATTAGGTGAATCAGGATTGTCCAAAAGCGAAAATGGATGGAGAAGAGTTATAATTGAAAAACCGTTTGGCTGGGATGAAAAATCGGCGAGAGAATTGGATAAAGACATACATAAAGTTTTTAAAGAAGATCAAATTTTTAGGGTCGATCATTTTCTTGGAAAAGAAACAGTTCAAAACATGTTGGTATTTCGATTTGCCAATCCTGGTTTTGAGCCAATTTGGAATAGAAATTACATTGATAACATTCAAATAACCGTTTCCGAAGATATCGGGATAGCTTCACGTGCAGCCTTCTATGAGAAAATAGGAATTATGCGGGACATGATTCAAAATCATTTATTTCAATTAATGTGTATTACCGCAATTGAGCCGCCTGTAAATTATAATGCAAATTCACTTCGAAGTGAAACTTTACAAGTCTTGGAATCTGTATGCAGTATAGATAAAGCTAGTGTTGTATTGGGTCAATACGGCTCGGGAGAAATAAAAAATGAAAACGTCAAAGCATACAGAAATGAAGCCAATGTTAAACCAGATTCTAACACACCAACTTATGCGGCTTTAACAATTTACCTTGATAATTGGAGATGGGCAGGTGTGCCCTTTTATTTAAGAACCGGGAAAAGGTTGAAGCAAAAAGTAACGGAGGTTCGGATTAAATTTAAACCAACTCCGCATTTAATGTTTCCGATTGATAAGGAAAAAGAAAAAGAACATAATGTTTTAACATTTCGTATTCAGCCGAATGAAGGAATTTATTATCAATTTACTGCAAAAAAACCTGGCGCAAGTCTTAACTTAACTCCGGTTAATATGAATTTTGAATATGCAACAGCTTTCGGAATTGAAGAACCTCCCAATGCATATCAATGGCTGATTTATGATGCATTAATTGGGGATCAAACTCTTTTTCCTACCGCTGATTGGATTTATAAAGCCTGGTCATTATTAGACCCAATAATTTCTGAATGGGAAAAAAAGCCATGGATTAAATTTCCAAATTATAAATCAGGTTCTTGGGGACCGGAGGAAGCAGAAATATTAATTAAAAAAGATGGAAGACAGTGGAGCGAAAATAACAGTTAAATAATTCAATGATATCTTAAATGTAATTTATTAAGGAGTAAAAATATGTTGCCAAAACTAAAAACACTTTTTGCATTACTATTATCAATAGCATTTTTTTCTATGATTGGATGCAATCAACGTTCAGAGAATAAATTTTCTCAACAGGAGAATAACTATAATATTAAAGGACAACCTAGCATAGCAAAAGCTGTTTGTGTAATTCATCCCACTAAAGGAAATAAAGTTTCCGGTTTAGTTACTTTCACACAAGAAGGTGACAGCATAAAAGTCGTAGCAGACGTTGAAGGATTGACACCTGGCAAGCATGGATTTCATATTCACGAATACGGCGACTGCAGTGCACCGGATGGAACTTCTACGGGCGGACACTTTAATCCAACCAACCAGCCACACGGCGCACCTACAGATGTACTCAGGCATGTGGGTGATTTAGGAAACTTAGTTGCCGACAAAGACGGCAAAGCTCATTATGAATGGACAGATCATGTTATTTCATTTAAGGGACAAAATTCAATTATCGGAAGAGGAATAATCATTCACGCCGGCGAAGATGATCTTCATACCCAGCCAACAGGGAATGCCGGTGCACGTGTTGCCTGTGGAGTTATTGGAATTGCCAAGTAAGAAATCGAATGTATAATTTTTTTTGATAAGGGTTAAACATGGGATACAAAGAATTTAATGCAGGTAAAATAAATCAAATAAATGACGGCGAAATGAAAGCCGTTAAAGTTGATGAAAAAAATAAAATCCTTCTTACTAGAGTTGACAGCAAAATTTTTGCAGTAGGTGCTAGTTGTACTCACTATGGCGCTCCCCTTGAAGATGGAGTTTTATTTAACGGTAAAATTATTTGTCCATGGCATCATGCATGTTTTGGTGCAAAGAATGGAGATTTAATAGAACCGCCCGCATTAAATTCTCTTCCAAATTATTCTGTTAAAATTGAAAATGAAAATATAATTGTAATGCTTCCGGAAGAAATTGAAAGTTCAAGAACCCCGCCAATGTCAAAACGCGATAATGAAAATTTAAATACAAATGTAATTATCGGCGGCGGTGCTGCTGGAAATGCTGCTGCGCAATCGATGAGAGAAGCCGGGTTTACTGGCGGGATTACTATTATCACACAAGAAAACCGCTCTCCTTATGACCGCCCGAATTTGAGTAAAGATTATCTTGCCGGCGAAGCCGAAAAAGAATGGATGCCGCTTAGGCCGAAAGAATTTTATGATGAATACGATATAAATATAATGTATCAAAAAAAGGTAGTAGGAATTAATAATGAAAGAAAAGTAGTAATCCTTGAAAAGGATGAAGAAGTGAGTTTTGAAAAACTATTGATTGCAACAGGCAGCGTTCCTATTAAGTTAGATGTTCCCGGGGCAAATCTCTCAAATATTTTTTATTTGAGAAGTCACGATAACTCAGATGAAATAATTGAGGGCGCAAACAACAAATCAAAAATAGTTATAATCGGTTCCAGTTTTATTGCTTTAGAATCTGCAAGCAGTTTGAAGAAAAGACTTAATGCTGATATCACAGTAATAAGTCATGCAGAAATTCCTTTTAAAAATATTTTGGGTGACGAAATTGGAAAAATGATTCAATCAACACATGAGAAAAATGGGATTAAATTTAAGCTGAATTCTACGGTTAAAAAGTTTGAAGGAAAAACTAAAGTTGAAAAAATTATTTTAGAAAGCGGTGAAATAATAGAAACGGATTTAGTAATTATTGGAATTGGAGTAAAACCGGAAACTTCATTCTTGGGTGATTTTAAATTAGAAAATGACGGAAGCATTTTAGTCAATAAATATTTTGAAGTTGAAGAAAATATTTATGCAGCAGGAGATACGGTTACATTTCATAATTCAACTGAAAATTCGAAAATGAGAATCGAACATTGGCGCACGGCAGAACAGCACGGCAGGATTGCAGGATTTAATATGGCAGGCAGAAAAACCGAATATACAAGTGTTCCCTTTTTCTGGACTCAACAAGTTGGGATAAATTTAAATTATGTTGGCCATGCCACTAAATGGGATGATATTATCACCTGGGGAAATGTCGATTCAAAAGATTTTATCTCATTTTATTTTAATGACAATAAACTCTTGGCTGCTGTTGCAATGAATCATGATAAAGAAATGGATGCAATCGAAGCATTAATGATCATGGAAAAAATACCTTCAAAACAGCAGATTAAAAATAAATCAGTTAACCTTTTAGAACTTCTGAAATGATATCATAAATATCTGAAAAATTCTTTTCAGCAGTTTTATAGTAATATTTTACTCGCTACTTTCTTTATAAATTTTTTCTATATTAACTCAATTATCTCATATCCATTTATTTTAAACCTTAATTAAGAACTGTTTAGGAGATTTTTTGAATATAAATTTTGTAACCGGTTTAGCGTTAATTACATTCTTTGGAATATTGGCTCAATGGATTGCATGGCGATTTAGGCTCCCATCAATTTTACTGCTGTTGATAGCAGGGTTTTTAGCCGGGCCAATTTCAGGATTAATAGATCCTGATCATTATTTCGGCGATCTACTATTCCCATTAGTTTCTATTTCCGTCGCAATAATATTATTTGAAGGCGGATTAAGTTTAAAAATATCAGAGCTTAAGTCGGTAGGCAAAATCGTAGTTAAATTAATAACTATCGGAATTGCATTAACATGGCTGCTTGCCGCTTTAGCAGCATATTATATTCTGGGAATGAATATTTCTCTGAGCATTTTACTTGGTGCAATTTTAGTAGTTACTGGGCCAACAGTTATAATGCCCATACTAAGACATGTAAAGCCTTCGTACCAGGTAAACTCTATGTTAAAATGGGAGGGAATAATAAACGATTCCATTGGAGCCGTACTTGCCATTTTAGTATTTGAAGTAATAATTTCTTCAAGTTTTGCGCAGGCAAGTACTACACTTATTTTTAGCATTTTTAAAACCATAATATTAAGCGGAACCGTAGGATTTGCAGGCGCCTATTTAATGGTGTGGTTATTAAAACATAAATTGATTCCCGATTTTTTACATAATCCAATTTCTTTGGCTTTAGTGGTAATCGTTTTTGCTGTTTCAAATTTAATTCAGATGGAAAGCGGGCTGTTAGCTGTAACTGTAATGGGAATATTTCTGGCTAATCAAAAATCTGTAACAGTAAGGCATATAATTGAATTTAAAGAAAATCTTCGAGTACTGCTGCTTTCATTTCTATTTATAATTCTTGCCGCAAGAATAAAAATTTCTGATCTGGAGATGTTAAATGTAAACAGCTTTATCTTCGTTGGTATATTAATGCTTGTTATTAGACCCGCATCAATTTATGCTTCAACAATCAATTCAAAAATTAACTGGAAGGAAAAGCTGTACTTATCATGGATGGCTCCACGAGGAATCGTTGCTGCCGCAGTCGCCTCTTTATTTGCAATTAAGCTTACCGATGCGGGTATTCACGAAGCTGAATTTTTATTACCGATAATGTTTTTGGTAATCATTGTTACCATTACAATTTATGGATTGAGCGCTATGCCGCTCGCAAAATGGCTTAAAATTTCATCTACTAATCCTCAAGGGTGTGTAATAATTGGAGCCAATGCGTTTGGGATGTCTTTGGGAAAAACTTTAAAAAAAGAGGGATTAAATGTTTTAATTGTTGATACAAACTGGATAAACATTTCAGCCGCAAGAATGGAAGGGTTTTCCACATATTATGGTAGTGTTTTATCTGACAGCATAATTGAAGAAATTGATTTAAACGGAATTGGAAAACTGCTTGCCCTGACGTCGAACAACGAAGTTAATTCTCTTGCATCAATGCACTTTTCTAAAATATTTGGCAGCGATAATGTTTACCAATTATCGTTCGAGGAAAATAATAAGAATTCAGATAAAAAAGTTTCAAAAGATTTGCGTTCTCAAATTTTATTTGGAAGTGATCTAACTTTCTATAAATTATTGAATAAAATAAAAAACGGAATGATAATTAAGTCAACAAAAATTACTGAAAAATTTGATTACAATTCATTTGTTGAACACAATGGTAAAGATAAAGTAATTTCTTTAATGCTTATTGATGAAGAACGAGAGCTTTCAATTTTCACAAATAATAACCGGCCAAAACCAAATGAGGGCGATACTTTAATAAGTTTGCTTCAAGAAAACAAGGACAATAATATTTGAAGATTCAATTTCTACCTCTTGGCGGTGCGAATGAAATTGGTGCGAGCTGCTTTTATTTAAATATCGATGGAACTGGAATTATACTAGATTGCGGAATGCATCCTCAAAAAATTGGATTGGATGCACTCCCGAATTTCAATCTTCTTAAAGATAAAGAAATTGATTTTGTATTAATTTCTCATGCACATCAAGATCATCTAAGCGCATTGCCGTTTTTAGTCAAACGATTTCCTTATATCAGAATTATTACTTCTCCACAAACCAGGGCTATTGCCGAACTTACTCTTCACAATTCCGTTTCTATACTTAAGCAGCAATTAAGTGATGAAGAAAGCTCAAAGGTTTATTCACATAATGAAATTGATTTGTTAGTTCAATCAATTGAATATCAATCATATAGCAAAGAATTTATCATTAACGGCTACAAACATAGCAGCAGTTTTGATATATCAGCAGAATTTTTTGACGCCGGGCATATCCTCGGCTCTGCAGCTATTCAAATAAAATATAAAGAGAAAAGAATTTTTTATACAGGTGATTTTAATTTAGATAATCAATCACTTTTAAAAGGTGCTTTATTCCCAATAGAGCAAATTGATTTGATGATTACCGAAACTACTTACGGAAATACTGATTCATCATTATTAAATGATTGGAAAACAGAATCCGGACGATTGGCTAATTCGATAAACAAAATTTTAAATAATGGCGGCTCAGTTTTAATCCCGGTTTTCTCTTTAGGAAAAATGCAGGAAATTTTAGCGACGCTGTGGCAATTGATGCTGAAAAGAAAACTAACTCAAACAGAAATTTACACAGGCGGTATTGGAAATAAAATTAATCGTGTGTATGATTATAATAGATATGTTGTAAATATGATTGACCCGGAATTTGAATTAAATAATATCCCAACCAAAAACATTTATGAAGTTTCAAATTACGAAGATTTTTTCAAGCAGCCTTGCATCGTGTTGGCTTCAAGCGGAATGATGATTGAAGGAACTGTTTCATTTAATCTCGGTGAGAGATGGATAAATCAGATCAATTCCGCCATTTTTACTGTTGGATATATGGAAGAAAATACTCCAGGTTATATTTTTTCAAAGGCAAAAAAAGGGGCAAAAATTATCTTGAAAGACACGGAAAAAGAAGTTAAATGTACAATAGAAAATTTTAGATTCAGCGCACATTCCAAAAGAGAAGGAATTATTAAGGTTGCGGGAAGACTTAAGCCGAAAGAAACAATTTTAGTTCACGGCGATCCGCCGGCAATTGACTGGGTCGGTAAATCATTACTGACTAAGTTTAAAGGAATGAAGGTTTACAGCGCTGAAATTGGAAAAGAAATAATCTTTGAGGATTAATATGAAATTTATTTCTCTGCTTTGTATGTTTTTACTGGTTTCATCAAGTTACTCGCAGCAGAAAAAAACCAAAATTATTCAAGATTACTACAACCAAGGATTGACAGCCTATAAAGAAAAAAATTATCCTAAATTTTTAGAATGCTT
>CAZRMA010000053.1:0-13895 GCA_964600655.1 uncultured Ignavibacteriaceae bacterium | reverse complement strand
TAACTCCTAAATGGGGAATAAAAAGATTCAGGCTGCATGAAGCAGTAGGGGAGTTAGCAAAAAAGAGAACGGTAGATTGGACTAAACTTGCTTTGGGATTGGGTTATTTTGATCAAGCACATTTTATAAAGGACTTCAAATCAATTATTGGTAAAACTCCACTGGAATATGAGAAGCAAATAAACGATTCAAAAAAATGACTCCTTGCGAAAACAAATTGTAGAGACTAGATAACTTGTCCAGATTTTGTCGGGATACCTCGTCTCTACAAAAACAAAAAAAGAGCATTCAAAAATCTGAAATTATTTTAGCAACATTAATTTTTTTGATGCTGTAAAACCATCAGCTTTAATTGAATAAATATAAACTCCACTTGCCAGATTAGCCGCATTAAAGTTTACTGAATGTTTACCGGCTTGATTAAATGAATTAACTAAAGTTGTAACTTCCTGTCCTAATAAATTGTAAATAATCAGTTTTACATTAGAAGCTTTTGGAAGCGCATAATTAATAGTTGTACTTGGGTTAAATGGGTTCGGATAATTTTGATCAAGTTTATAGGCAGAAGGTACAGTATTCGTATTATTATTTTCAACACCTGTTACATTATTAAATCTTAAACCCCAGCCATACAAATGGCCGATATTGCCATTATAAAAATCAACTATTTTTAATCGCCAAATACCTTTAGGGTTTTTACCTGCAAATGCAGAATTCAGTGAATTTGCTGGCTTTATATTTGGGCCAAAATCTACATACTTATAATTAAGCGCTTCATTCTCAGATTCATCATCAAATATGGTTATTAAGTTATCTACGTTACCAGTAAGTCCTGATATATTATCCCAAATGATTACTGAATCTCCGTCAGGCGAAAATAAAATAATTTGAAGGTCCGACAACTTATCATGATTAATAGCAATAAACATGTTGAGATCACTGATATTTGTTGAACTTGTAACATTAAGACTATCTTCTTCAGTGTAACCTGCAGTGTTTGATTGAGGAATTCTTCTATCAGATGATTTAAAATAATAACCGTTTGGAAATATTCCATTATAACTTCCGAGAATTGGCGAAACGGGAACATCATTTAAATAGACAGGAGTTGAGTATTTTGCATTTCCTCTTAAATAATAAAATGTTCCATTCCCAGTTGTGGGGTAATTATTGAAATCAAAATCTAAACTTACAGTTGAATTCGGAGGATTTGGCTTATTATAATAATCAATTATTCTAAACATGTCTTTCTTAATTTCGTTTTCGTTCTTTTCATAATTGGATATTTTAACAGCGTCTATATATCCTTTAAAATAATAGGCGCCGCCTAAAGTCCCTATAAATAATGAATCTGTATTTGCAGTTGTAGGTGCTCCAAAATTATAATCAACATCATATTTACCGTTAATATATAAATTACCAGCTCCTGTACTATTAAATGTAATTGCAATATGTGTCCACTGATTTGAAGGAATGGTTGAAATTGAAGTACCCACATGACCGTTAAATACAAATCTTAATTTGCCTGTATCTTCCAAATACACGGCATAATCGTTGCCTTTCGTAATTATATACTGTTTACCTGAAGCCGAATTAATAGGATATATCCATGCCTCAGCACTTAGAGGTCCAGATAATTCGATGTCAGCATTATTAGCCATTACTGCATAATCGCCACTATTTGATAACTCTAGAGAATTATTTAAGACAAGAGTTTGTGAAGGTGATGCTCCTAAGTAAATAGGAAAAACATTGTGAGCAAGATAATGATTAGATCCATCATAAAAATACAATGAACTCCCTGCCCCAGAATATGTGAAATCGAATGTGCAAGACATCACTAAGCCTGTTCCAAAATTCGCTCCTTTATTATTCAGTGCTCCTGGATATGGATTTCTCATATTCATTTTTATTTCGGATTGCGATAACGCCCTATTCCAAATTCTAATGTCATCTATCATTCCTTTGAATGGGCCGTATTCTGAAAGGCCGATAAAGAGTGAATCATGATAACTCACCGCACCTATGCCAGTGCCAGTTCTTGAGCTATCAAGATTACCATTAACATATACTTTCATTGAACCACTTCCTGATTCATCGTATGTGCAAGCAACATGATACCATTTATGAAGTTCTAATAACGCAGAAGTCCTGGAATATATTTTTGTGCTATTTGCGGTTTGAATTCGTAATCTGAATTTTTCCCCAGTTTCTTGGATCATTAACCTTACATTTTTTTTGCCAAATACAGAACCAGTCCAGTTTGTATCAGCATTCAGCCAGCATTCGATTGTAAAATCACCGGTTAAATTATCTAATGTCGTCGAAGGATCAACGGCAACATAACTGCTATCAGAGCCGGTAAATTGAGCTGCGACATTCCAATATCTTTGCGAATAAATATTTGATGAGAATAAAAAAACCAGGGCGAAAAAGAATGTTATAAATACTGACTTAGAGTAAAACATTGTTATACTTTGCTCCTATATATGTTATTAAATGTATCACTATAATTAGTTCTCCCCTGATTAGAAAATAATTAAGCTAAATTTTACTTAATAATATGATTTATTTAAACGTTAGTGAAAGAATACTCTATAGAACATACTAACTAAATCACAATTTAATTTTTTCATGTGGGAATAATAAAAATCATCAAGTGTATTTAACTTTATATCTGTTAATTTCATTTGAATAAAAAGTTTTATTTTTATAATATAATTTATGACAAATAAACTATTATTCTTTTTTCTGCTGATGGATAAATAAATATAGTATTTTTTATTTCACATTAAAAATAAATTGGATTATAAAATGACTAAACAAACTGTTGATTTAACAGATGTAACCGTTCGTTTTGCCGGCGACTCCGGCGATGGAATGCAATTAACAGGCTCTCAATTCACAAATACAACAGCTTTAGTTGGAAATGATTTGAGTACATTACCGGATTATCCTGCTGAAATACGAGCGCCTATAGGAACAACTTATGGTGTAAGCGGATTTCAATTACACTTCAGCAGTGATGATATCCACACTCCGGGTGATGCTCCCGATGTTTTAGTTGCAATGAATCCGGCAGCATTAAAAGTTAACCTAAATGCATTGAAACCTGATGCAACCATAATCATTAATGTAAATTCGTTCGATACAAAGAATTTCAGACTAGCTCATTATGATAGTAATCCATTAGATGATGGAACTCTTGAAGGTTATAATGTTGTACAAGTTCCTCTTAGCAAATTAACTGCAACAGCTTTGGAAGACAGCGGACTTGGCGCAAAAGAAATAGCTCGCTGTAAAAACTTTTTTGCACTTGGTATGATGTATTGGTTGTACAGCCGTCCTATTGAGCCAACGCTTGAATGGATAAAAGTAAAATTTAAAAGTAACGAGTTGATTGCAAAAGCAAATGAAAAAGCTTTAAAATCCGGTTATTATTTTGGGGAGAATACTGAATTATTCACAGTAAGATATCACGTTGAACCAGCAAAATTAGAAAAGGGAACTTACAGAAATATTTCAGGAAATGAGGCAGTGGCTTTGGGTTTTGTTGCTGCTTCAGTTAAATGTGGACTACCTTTATTTCTTGGTTCATATCCGATAACTCCTGCTTCAGATATTCTTCATGAATTAAGTAAACATAAAAATTTTGGCGTTAGAACTTTTCAGGCAGAAGATGAAATTGCAGCAGTAACAGCGGCAATTGGGGCATCATTTTCTGGAGCTCTGGCTATCACTACTACTAGCGGTCCTGGACTTGCTCTTAAAACAGAAGCAGTTGGTCTTGCTGTGATGACAGAATTGCCTTTGGTTATAATTGATGTTCAAAGAGGCGGCCCAAGCACCGGGCTTCCCACAAAAACAGAACAATCTGATTTACTTCAAGCTTTTTACGGAAGAAATGGTGAAGCTCCAGTTGCAATTGTTGCTCCATCAACTCCGGCAGATTGTTTTCAAATGGCAATTGAAGCATCCAGGATTGCGACTAAATATATGGTGCCCGTTATGTATTTATCGGATGGATATATTGCTAATGGTTCCGAACCTTGGAGAATTCCTGAGCCTGATTCAATTCCTGAAATTGAAGTAAAGTTCAGAACAGAGAAAGAAGGATTTCAACCTTATTTGAGAAATGAGAATTTATCACGCCCATGGGTTTTACCGGGGACGCCTGGACTTGAACATAGATTAGGCGGATTAGAAAAAGCAAATATAACAGGGGATGTTAGTTATGACCCCCAAAATCATGAATTCATGGTAAGGCTTAGAGAAGAAAAAGTTAATAATATTGTTCAAGATATTCCTTTATTAAAAATATATGGTGATGAAGATGCTGATCTCCTTGTAGTTGGATGGGGAGGCACTTACGGTTCAATTACCGAAGCTGTAAATAGAGCAAGGAACAATGGTAAAAAAGTTGCGCAAATTCATTTTAGATATTTAAATCCTTTCCCTAAAAATACTTCCGAGATTTTAAATCGTTATAAAAAAATTCTTTGTCCTGAATTAAATATGGGCCAATTGGCAAAAGTTTTAGCCAGCCAATTCAATATAAAAGTTAGTCAATATAATAAAATTCAAGGCTTGCCTTTTAAATCTTCAGAAATAGAAGAAAAAATTAATTCAATGTTAGGAGGAAATAAATAATGGCAGAAACTATTAAAAAACCTGATAATGGAGATTTAAAATATACCTCAAAAGATTTTTCATCTTCTCAAGATGTAAGATGGTGTCCAGGATGCGGCGATTATTCCATACTTGCACAAATGCAAAGAATTTCTCCTGATCTTGGAATCAAGAAAGAAAATTTTGTTTGGATTTCAGGAATTGGCTGCGCTGCACGTTTTCCTTATTATATGGAAACTTACGGCATGCATGGTATTCATGGAAGAGCTGCAGCAATTGCATCCGGTGTAAAAGTAAACAGACCGGATTTATCTGTTTGGGTTGCAAGCGGCGATGGTGATCTTTTAAGTATAGGAGGAAATCATTTTATACATGCTTGCAGAAGAAATATTGATATAAAAATATTATTGTTTAATAACAGAATTTATGGATTAACAAAAGGCCAATACTCACCAACTTCTGAAAAAGGGAAGAAAACAAAAAGCACTCCTTTTGGTAGTATAGATTTTCCATTTAATCCGGTCAGCCTTGCACTTGGTGCAGAAGCAACGTTTGTAGCAAGATCAATGGATAGAGATCCAAAACATCTACAGCAAATGATGAAAAGAGCAGCCGAACATAAAGGAACTGCTTTCATTGAAGTATTTCAGAACTGTAATATTTTCAATGATGGTGCATTTGAAATATTAACTGATAAAAAAACAAAAGCAGATAATGTTGTGGTTTTAGAACATGGTAAGCCAATGATATTCGGTATGGATAATAATAAAGGAATACGGTTGAATGGATTAACACCTGAAGTTATAGATATTTCAAATGGAAAATTTTCTATCAATGATGTTTGGGTGCATGATGAATTTGATAAAGCATCAGCACGGTCACACATACTTTCTAAGTTTACTGAAATGGAAGGCTTTCCGACTCCTATAGGAATATTCAAGCAAGAAATAAAATCAACTTACGATAGCGATTTTCATGAACAAATTGAAAATATAAAAAAGACGAAAGGGAAGGGAGATTTAAGAAAAATTTTATTTGCCGGTAACATGTGGGATGTAAATTAATCATGAAGTGGAAGAGTTTAAATTATTCTTGATTTATTAAATAATTTTATATTTTTACGCTTACATTAATTCGGGGCTTGACAATTCGAGCCCTTTTCTATTTATACAAATTCATATTTATGATTGATTTTAATTCTTTAAAAGATATTCTTCAAAAAAATAATTCATTTCTATTAACTACTCATGTTAATCCTGATGCAGATGCAATTGGTTCTGAAATTGCTTTAGCGGGGATATTAAAACAGTTGAACAAAAATATTAAAATAGTCAATACAAGTGAAACGCCATATAATTTGCTCTTTCTGGATAGAGATAATATTATTGAGAGATATGATGAAGAAAAACATAAAAATATTTTCAATGAATTTGATGTCATCGTTGCTCTCGATTTCAATCGTCCGGATAGAATTGTAAGAATGAAACAGGCTTTTTTAGATTCTAATAAATTGAAGATATGTATCGATCATCATCAAGATCCTATAAACACCTTCGATCATTATTTTGTAAATGAAAATTACAGTGCCACTGGCCATATAATTTACGACTTTATTAAATGCACAAATATAGTAACAATGGAATATGAAATTGCAGAACCGATCTATGCAGCGATAATGACAGATACCGGGTCTTTTAGATTTGAAAGGACAACGCCTGAACTTCATCATATTGCGGCTGAGTTAATTCAATTAGGCGTAAATCCCGGTAAAATTTTTGATTCTATATACGATCAAAGCCATTTTAGTAAAGTAAAGTTGTTGGGTAAAGCTTTAGATTCGATGATGTTATTTGGAGACACAAAAGAAATATCTTATATGATTCTATCAAGGCTGTCTTTTGAAAAAACGGGTGCACTGGAATCCGATACTGATGGTTTTGTGAATTTTTCTCTTGCAGTAATGAATGTGAAAATTGGGATTCTATTTATTGAATTGAATAATGGCTTTAAAGTCAGCTTTCGATCGAAAGGGAATATTCCTATCAACAAATTAGCTGGAGAATTTGGTGGGGGTGGACATATAAATGCTGCGGGAGCAAGATTTTTTAATAAAAAGTTAAGTGATTACCAAGAAGATATTTTGAACAAAGCGGAAGAATATCTTAGGGAATTCAAATGAAAATAAGGAGCGGAAATGTTTAACTTGAATATTAAATCAGGCGGAAAAATAATAAGTTATAAAAATCTGTCTGTTGGTTTAAGGTATTTAATTGAGGAAAAGAAACTAGAGACTAGCCTGAATAATCTTGAAAAAGTTTTGAATATTAAATTATCCCAATTACAGCGAAAATCATTTCTTTCAAAGCATGGCAATGAAATTAGAATTGCTAAACCAAGCGGGAAACCGGATGAAGTAATTATTGCTAAACTTAAGTTAAATGAACAGTTTAATGTCGATCATTTTAGAAATCATTTAGCTGGATTTTTACCTCAATTAGAAAATGAAGAATTAAAAAGTCTGCACATTTTTATCCCAAAGTATGAAGCTGTAAAAAAATATTTTGATAGCGAATTATACTACTATCAAACATTTATTGAAGGAATAATTTTCGGTAATTATAAATTTGATCACTATAAGTCAGATAAAAAAGAACAAAAAGAACTAAATATCTTTTTGCATGCCGATAATGAAAAGTTATTAAAATCTGCTTTGAATATTGGCTTGCTCTTGATGACAGGAGCAAATTTCACCCGTGATCTCCAGAATGAGCCTGCCATTAATTTAACTCCGGAAATTTTGTCCAACAAATTATTGAATATACTCCCAAAAGCGGGTATTAAAGTAAAAGTTTTTAATGAAAAAGAAATTAAGAAAAGAAAAATGGGAGGTTTGCTCGCAGTGGGAATGGGAAGCAGCAATCCACCAAAATTTATTACTCTAGAATATACACCTAAGATCAAAAACAAGAAATTAAAAACGATTGCCTTGGTTGGCAAAGGAATTACATTTGATGCTGGCGGAATTTCAATTAAACCTGCTGCTCATATGGGTGAAATGAAAGCAGATATGTCCGGTGCTGCGGTAGTTGCCGGAACCATGCTTGCCGTTGCAAAAGCAAATCTTCCGATTAAAATATTTGGTGTAATCCCGTCTGCAGAAAATATGGTTTCGGGATCCGCGAAGCGTCCAGGTGATATATAAAAAACAGCCTCTGGAAAAACTATTGAAGTTGAACATACAGATGCAGAAGGAAGAATGATTCTTGCTGACGGATTAGATTATGCTTCAAAATTAAAACCTGATGTAATTATTGATTTAGCAACTTTGACCGGTGCATGCGTAGTTGCTTTAGGTGAATTTGTTGCTGGAGTTTTTACCAAAGATAGCAAACTTGCAAATGAAATATACAGTGCAGGCCAAAAAACTTATGACAGAGTTTGGGCTATGCCAATGTGGGATGATTATAACACCTTGATTAAAAGTGATGTAGCAGATGTTACTAATGAAGGATCGAGGTGGGGAGGCGCAATTAATGCTGCAAAATTTTTAGAAAACTTTGTGGACAAAAAAATAAAATGGGTACATATCGATATCGCAGGCCCAACTGCTCCAAATACTCTTAAAAATTATACAAAAACATATATGAACCCTTTTGGGGTCAGATTGTTGTTTGAGTACTTATCAAATTTAAAGTAATTAAAGTTATTAAAAAGTAATTTTTCCCTCAAAGATAAGCTCACTTGAATAAAAATTGAATTATTAATTTTCTTTCAGCATAATATACGTTAAGGTATAGAATTGAAAAACATTTTCCTTCAAGACGAGCTTCTTTCCAAACTAAATATATCCAAGAAACAACTTGTGGAATGGGAAAATTCCGAGTTAATCGAACAATCAGGTATATCGGATGAAAACATCCCTTATTATTCAAGCATAGAGTATGAAAAAGGTATTCATATAAAAAAATTCATTGAGCTTGGATATGAATTGGATAATATTCAAAAGATTATTAAAAAAGTCGGTCTACCGCAGTTAACGCCTGATAAAATTACCAACAAAAAAAATAATAACTATTTAACGGTTGGAAATTTAGCTGATAAAATTGGAGTTAGTTCGAGAACGATCAAACATTGGGAAGATAAAGGTATAATTGAACCTGATATGCGCAGTGATGGCGGGTTTAGGCTTTATTCATCCGGATATGTTTACCTCTGTAATTTAATACAGGACCTTCAGCTTTTTGGTTATACCCTTGAAGAAATAAAAATTGTTTCAGATTACTTCCGGGATTTTTGGATGGTGCAAAATAATATAGATTATTTTAATAAAGAAGAAACTGCTTTGAAGCTTAATGAAATGCTAAAAGCAATAGAAGGACTTTTTGCTAAAATGCTCTTGTTAAAAGAAGGTATTGCACGTTGGGAAGAGTTGTTGAAAAAGAAGAAAAAAGAAATTGTAAGCTTAAAAAACAAGAACATAAAAAGGGGATTGAAGTGAATTACTTTGAATTATTTCACCAACTAAAAAATGAATTTAATATTACTGAAAATGAAATCACACTGCAAAATTTAGATGCTAAAATTCATAACATTGATTTTACATCCGACAGTCTTGAAAAATTTCCGGGTGGAAATGAGTACCAATCAATAAGTTCATTTTTCAAAGCATTGATTAAATATTATCTGTCTAATAGTTATTTTTCAAACAATTATATCTTTAAAATGCTTGAAATGCCAGATGAAAAAGTTGAAGAAAACAAAAAGTTTAAATATTCCCTTCTTACAAATTCAAGTAATTTAAAATCTAAGGGAGTCATTATTCTATTGCACGGACTAAACGAAAGAACCTGGAATAAATATTTGCCATGGGCTTATTCTCTGCATAAAAATACAAACAAAGCGGTAATATTATTCCCGAATGCCTTTCATATGAACCGGGCTCCAGTTGATTGGAGTGATTTTAGATTGATGAATGAAGTTTCAAAGGAAAGAAAAAAACTTTTACCCGATACTTCATGCGGTACATTTGCAAACGCTGCTATTAGTACAAGACTTCAATTTGTTCCGCAAAGGTTTATTTTTAGCGGCCTTCAGACTTATTATGATATAATAAATCTGGTAAAAGATATTCGTAACGGAGATCATCCTTATATTGATAAAGAGGCCAGCGTAGATTTATTCGGTTATTCAATTGGAGCATTTTTATCTGAAATACTTATTATGAGCAATCCGGATAATCTTTTCACAGATTCTAGATTATTTATTTTTTGCGGAGGGCCAACTCTTGATTTAATGAATCCGGTGTCAAAATCTATACTTGATAGTGAGGCATTTAGCGCGATTAGTAAATTTTTAGTTTATGATTTTGAAAAAGATTTGATTAATGACGAAAGATTAAATTCATTTTTTAAATTGAATACGAAAGAAGGACTTTATTTTAAATCATTATTGAATATTGATCAAAATAAAGCTTTAAGAGAAAGTAGATTTAAAGAGTTGAGTGGTCAGATTTATAATTTATCTTTAAGGAAAGATTCTGTGATGCCTTTCGAAGGAGTGAGTAAAACATTAATGGGAGGGCGAAACAATACTGTAATTACTTCACAAGTTGTTGATTTTGATTATCCATATGCTCATGAAACTCCATTCCCACTGCTCTCAAAATACGAGACAGAGATTAATAAAAATTATAATTCATTTATAAATACTACTTGCAGCTTTTTGAATTGATAATATTATGTTTAATAAATAAAATCATTTCGGTCTTATGGAGGGAGAAATCTTTTAACTATATAGCTATATTAGAGTATTATTTATCCCATTCTTTGATTTAACCAATCCCTACTTCATTCAAGCAGTTTCCCATCTCTCATCTCAAAAACTTTATCGGCTAATTTTACCAAGCCTGAATTATGCGTGACGATCACAAAAGTCTTTTTAAGTTTATCTCTCAATTCAATAAATAATTGATGCAGAGCTTCGCTGTTAGCTGAATCAAGATTTCCAGTAGGTTCGTCTGCAAAAATAATTGCGGGATCATTGGCTAATGCTCTTGCTACTGCAATGCGCTGCTGTTCACCGCCCGAAAGCTCCGCCGGTTTATGATTTAACCTTTCATTTAATCCTACTGTACTTAATAATTCTTCTGATTTTTTTAATGCATCACTGAGTGAAATTCCATTTATCATTTGAGGAATAGAAACGTTTTCAACTGCAGTAAATTCGGGCAGTAAATGATGAAACTGGAAGACAAATCCAATGTTTTTGTTTCTAAATTTTGCAAGCCTGTCGTCAGAGTATTTAAATATATTTTCTGAATTAAAATATACTTTACCGCTATCTGGGCGATCTAACCCTCCAAGTAAATGAAGCAGTGTACTTTTCCCGGCACCCGAAGCCCCAATAATAACCGATATTTTTTCAATTTCAATTTCAATCGAGACTGATTTCAAAACCTCAAGTTTTAATTTCTTTTCTGTCTGGTAAGACTTAATTAAATTTTCTGCTGTTAGAATATTTGCCATGTTTTAAAGTTCTAAATTGTTAATTATTCGTCCCTCCACAGAGGGCAAGTGTTAATTGTTCATTGCTCCGACTACTCCCATTTTATAGCTTCAAGAACATTAACCCTCGCAGCTTTAAGTGCAGGGTAGAGAGAAGCTAAAAATGAAAGAAGCATTGATACTCCAGTTATAAAAAAGAAATCAGAAAGTCTTAATTGAAGCGGAAGAGCATCAATTTTATACTGTGTTGGATCAAGCGGATAAATATTAAATTTCAGGTGAATGTAACAAATACCATATCCTAAAATTAATCCAGCTAATGTTCCCACGATGCCGATCAGCAATCCTTCAAACATAAATATTTTTAGTATAGATTTTTCCTGTGTGCCCATCGATCTCAGAATTCCAATGTCTCTTCTTTTTTCAATCACAGACATTGAAAGTGAACCTAAAATATTAAATGTGGCTACCGCAATAATCAATGAAAGCAAAATAAACGCCGACCATCTTTCAATCTGCATAACCGAATAAAGATCTTTTCTGAAATCGTACCATGTATTTACACTAAAATCATTAGGATTTAATTTTTGCAGCAGCTCGTCTTTTACTTCAAATGCTTCATTTATATCATTTAACCTGATATCATAACCTTGATACTTATTTTTATATCCAAGCAGTGTTTGTGTAAACTTAAGCGATGCAAAAATATAAGAATTATCATACTCATTATTATTGGAGTTAAATACTCCGCTGACAATAAATTTCTGCATGGAAGGAAGACTGAACTGTGTAATTGCTTTTTCAATTCCTACCGGGGAAATTACTGTAATTGTGTCACCAATTATTGATTGTAATTTATCGGCGAGTGGAAGTCCCAATACAACTTGCGGCAAGCCGCGCTTTTTAGAAAGATCGTAATGGCCAAAAAGCATGTTAGATCTTATTTGATAAACACTATCGCCCGATTCTTGTTCAATTCCTTTTAAATTTACTATTTGAATTTCGTTTCTCTTCTGCGCCACAACTTTGCCGGAAATAAATGGTGTTATTTCTTTTATATCATTGATTTGATGAAGTGTTTGCAGCAATTGTTTTTCATTTTTGTATCCTTCATCTGAAATAAATTCAACTCTTACATGGGGATCAAATGTAACCAAAAATGATGTTACCAAACTTCCGAATCCGTTGAACACTGATATTACCACAACCAAAGCAGCTACGCCAATTGTAATGCCAATAATTGAGATTAATGAAATGATAGTAATAAAATTAACTTTGTGCTTTGAAACTAAATACCGTTTGGAAATAAATTTTTCAAATTTCATTAATTAAACCTCAAAGCAGTTACTGGTTTAATTTTAGAAGCGATATAACTCGGAATGACAGATACTAATATTGCCAGCAAAAAAGTTAGTATTGAAACCAAAAGGAAAACATTTAATGAAAGCTGAATTGGTACTGTTGACATAAAATAAACGGAAGAGGGGAGAGATATAATATTATATTTCAATTGAATTTCCATAAGCAAATATGCGAGTAAATTACCAGATAAAATTCCCCACAGTGCTAAAAAAAATCCTTGATACAAAAAGATGAAAACAATCTGCCGGCTCTTAGCGCCAAGTGCTTTTAGTGTGCCAATTGCATTTGTTTTTTCAAGAACAATCATCAACAGAGTTGCGATAATGTTAAAGACCGCTACAATAATTATTAATCCTAAAATAATTGGAATAGGTTTTTTTTGCAGTCCTATCCAGGTAAATATATTTCTATGAGTTTGATATATTGATTTGACTACATAAGGATATTTTAACTCATTACTTAAAGCGGAAGTTACACTATCTATCTCCGAAATATTTTTCAATTTAATATCGTAACCATTTATATTATCTCCAACATTGAATAAATCCTGCGCTGATTTTAATTCAACGTAAGCAAAAAGATCGTCGTACTGAGCCATGCCGCTTTCAAAGATTCCGGACACTTTAAATTTTTCAATATTCGGTAAATTTTCGTATGATGGAAGCTTATCATTTTTTAGTGCAAATACGGTGACATTGTCACCAACTTTCAAGAATAATTTATTTGCTAACTTTTTACCGATGATGATTGTAGGCTTATTTCCATTTGTTAAATTATATTCGCCTTCTACAATTTTGTCTTTCAAATGATTGATATAATCATGGGGTATTACGCCCTTAATATTAATTCCTTCCTTATTTCTTCGGCTGCTTATAATTGCAAGTTTGGAAATGTAAGGATTGATTTCTTTAGCCCTGTTTGATAATTCTAATTTTAAATGGGGATAGATTTTATGGTAATCAGGTAATGTTGAAGCATAAGAAGTAATTTGAATGTGTGAATCAAATTCAATTATTTTGTTTGTTATGGTTTTTTCAAATCCATTCAAAATGCTTAAAGCAATTATTAATGTTGCAACTCCTAATGCAATTCCCACAATTGAAATGGCAGATATAAACGAAACAAACTTTGACTTCTTTTTTGAAAAAGTAAATTTACGTGAAACAAATAAGGGGAAAGACATTATTCTTATATTTTTTTGAACTTAAATTTAACTAAGTAATGCTTTATATGAAAACTGCGAATATTAGCCGAATATTTGAATATTTTTAATTTTCAGGTAGTACTTTTCATTGATTATTAAACATCTATAATATATATTTGAAATCTGTATTTTTTATAGATATCGGGGCGTAGCGTAGCTCGGTTCATCGCGCCTGCTTTGGGAGCAGGAGGTCGCAG